>DATDOJ010000460.1:0-3874 GCA_035293345.1 Bacteroidia bacterium | reverse complement strand
CTACCGCGCCAACGAAAAGCTGCGCCTCGCGCTTTCTGCCATACATATTATTTTCGACATGTTCAGCGAGCAAAAACCGTGGCATCTTCCCGCTACAAAAGTTTCGCTGAGCGGTAGTTACAATCTGGCTGATAAGATTCTTGTCAGCGCTGATTTGTTTTTCAACGGAAACACCTATGCCCGCACGATGGATGATTTAAATCCCGTAAAACTCGATTCATGGGTTGACGCGAGTTTAGGCGCTGAGTACAGGTACTCGAAAATACTTTCGGTGTTTGTGAAGCTGAACAACCTCGGCTTCTCGCGTTACTACATCTGGAATGGCTACCCGACAGAGCGATTCAACGGGCTTGCGGGAATCAGCTACGCCTTCTGATTTTCATCAGATTATTTTTTATGGACACTCTCAGCCCATACGCCTTAGGCGTATGGGCTGTTTAATTAGCTTCCGAAAATTATCTTTGTCGCATGCGCATTTCTTTCAACTGGCTTAAAGAATATCAGAACTTCAACACTTCGCCTGTTGAAACCGCCTCGCTGCTCACCAGCTGTGGGCTGGAAGTTGAGTCGGTGGAAGAATATTATTCCGTTCCCGGTGGGATGAAAGGGTTAGTTATCGGTCATGTGCTCACTTGCGAAAAACATCCTTCAGTCGACCGACTTTCGCTGACAACCGTTGACATCGGCAACGAAGAAATAAAAAAAATTGTTTGTGGCGCTCCTAATATTAAAGCCGGGCAGAAAGTTGTTGTCGCACCTGTCGGCACAACGGTTTATCCTGTGAGCGGGACACCGTTCGAAATCAGGAATGCAAAAATCCGAGGGGAAAATTCCGAAGGTATGATTTGCGCTGAAGATGAAATCGGCTTGGGAATTTCACACGAAGGAGTTTTGATTTTGAAAGATGATGCCAGGATAGGTTCTCTTGCTTCAGATTATTTTAATGTCACATCCGATTATGTTTTTGAAATCGGGCTGACACCGAACCGAGTTGATGCAGCATCGCATTATGGAGTGGCGAGGGATTTGAATGCTGTGCTTGACCTTATCCCCAGCCCTTCTCCGAAGGAGAAGGAAGCGCTTCGACTCGTATCATTGGAAAAGTTTTCAATTGACAATACAAACTTGCCGATTGCGATTGAAGTGAAAGATGTCGTTGTTTGTCCGCGTTATTGCGGGATTACAGTTTCGGGTGTGGTAGTTGCGCCTTCACCGAAATGGTTACAGCAGCGATTGATTTCCATCGGAATGCATCCTGCGTATAATATTGTTGACATCACCAATTTTGTGCTGCATGAATGCGGTCAGCCGCTACATGCTTTTGACGCAGACAAAATTTCAGGCAAGAAAATTATCTTACAGAAGTTGAAAGAAGGAACTCCGTTCACCACCCTTGACGGAAAAGAAAGAAAACTTTCTGCCGATGACCTGATGATTTGTGATGCCGAAAAGCCGATGTGTATTGCGGGTGTGTTTGGAGGAATAAATTCCGGAATAACCGAAGCAACAAAAAATATTTTCATTGAAAGTGCTTTCTTCTCTCCTGAAACAATCCGCAAAACGGTACGGTATCACGGGCTACATACCGATGCATCGTTCCGTTTTGAAAGAGGCGCTGACGTGAGCATGGCGCTTTACGCCCTGAAACGCGCAGCAGTATTAATCCGCGAAATCGCAGGAGGAAAAATTTCTTCTGATGTAACAGATGTTTATCCCTCTCCGGTTCAGAAAAGAAATATTTCACTCGACTGGAATTACCTCAACACCCTCTGCGGATTTGAAGTGGACAGGAAAACAGCTGAGAATATTCTTTCTTCGTTGGGGTTTGAAATAAAGAGCAGCAACAGTTCATTGTCAGTTGATGTCCCCCATCACAAAACAGATGTTGTTTATTCCGCTGACCTTGTGGAAGAAATTCTGCGCATTTACGGATACAACAAAATCCCGATGTCGAAGAAAATTTCCATTTCTTTCTCTGATGAAAAGGCAAATAATACCGACCGGCAGAAAAATAATATCTCAGCATATCTTTCTTCCTGTGGCTTCAGCGAAATCATGACTAACTCGCTGACAGCAAAACAAAACACGGAGAAATTGTCCGAGAAAAAAATTATTCCGCTTCTGAATCCTTTGAGCGTTGAACTGGATGTGATGCGTACGGAAATGTTTCTCACAGGACTTGAGTCCGTCCGTTATAACCTGAACCGTCAGCAGGATGACTTGAAGTTTTTTGAATTCGGTAAAGTTTACTCCAAAGAAAACCAGGGCAACAGGGAAGAAACGCGACTTGCGCTTTACATTACGGGAAACAAAAATCCTCATTCGTGGAATTCGGCTCCTGTGTCCGCTGACTTTTTCTTCCTCAAGGCATACGTGGAAAATATTTTTTCTCGTATCGGAATCCAAATGAAAGACGGAAAGCTGGAAACAGAAAATGTCAGCGGCAATACTTATTCATACAGAACTATAATTTCCTTAGGAAAAAATATTCTCGTCTCTTACGGGTTACTCAATCGTGCTCTGCTACGTTCTTATGATATTGATGCTCTCGTCTTCCACGCTGATTTGAATTGGGATTCGATATCTGAAATGGCATCAAAACATTCCGTTTCTTTTAAGGAGCTTCCCCGTTTTCCGCATGTGAAACGGGATATCTCTATGATTATTGACAAGGCAACTTCTTACGCATCCATCCACGAGCTTGCATACTCGACAGAAAAAAACCTTCTGCGGGATGTGAATCTTTTTGATTTATACGAAGGAGAAAATATTCCCGCAGGAAAAAAATCCTGTGCGCTTTCGTTTTACCTGCGCGATGATGCAAAAACGCTTACGGATTCGGAGATTGATGCGGTCGTCAACCGTTTCATAAATGCTTTTGAGAAAAAACTTGGAGCGGTGGTGAGAAAATCGGTATAAAGTTTTCTTTGAACGGATTCAAAATGTATAAGGGGTGGTACATAAGAGAATATTGAGATTTTCCTGCTTTGCAATTTGTGTTTGTTAAAATATTTTACATTTGCTTATTCCCAAATCCCAAATGGCGGACTCCAGTCAGCATTTTCTAGAGCTTGTTTACATCCTGCATGCAAGCGCCATGCAGGCAATGGGCAAATTTAAAAACCCGGTGACTGATAAAGTCGAACGTAACCTTGAACAGGCGAGTCAGAGCATTGACATGCTGATTATGCTACGTGATAAAACGAGTGGGAACCTTTCTTCGCAGGAAAATTCTGTCATCAGCGCGATGATCAGCGAACTGCAACTGAATTTTGTGGATGAATCGAATAAAGATAAAAATGGAACCATCAATTAATTTATTATTTATGGAAAACAACGAACCTAAAAGTTCAGCAGCCGGTGACACGCAGGAGCAGGGACCACGCAAGAGCATTGTCATCATTGTTATTGCAATTCTGCTCGGAACAAACGGACTTTTGCTGTGGCAGTTCTTTGAAAAGAAGGCAAGTCTGGATGCGGCTAATCAAACCGTCATAACCACTACCGCTGAGAAAGACCAGCTTCAAATGGAATTGAACCAGGTGAAAGGTGAGTTTGAAAAAGTGAAAGCAGAGAATCTGAATCTTCGGGAGCAGCTCACTAGCAAGGACGATGAAATAAAAGCCAAAGTTGCCGAAATACAAAAGCTCATCGCCATGGGAGGTCCCGCTCAGATTGCAAAAGCGAAATCGGAAATCATGAACCTCAGGCAATTGAACCAAAGTTATATCGCGCAGATTGATTCGCTGCGAACAGCAAACACTCAATTGATGACGGAAAATACCGACCTCACCAGCACTCTGCAGAAGCAAAAATCTCAGAACGAAAATCTCGCTAAGCAAAATCAAACCCTGACAGGCAAAGTGGCTGCCGG
>DATDOJ010000459.1:0-8289 GCA_035293345.1 Bacteroidia bacterium | reverse complement strand
GTCATATATTTTTAAAGAATATTCTTTAACACTCAGACCTTTCGGGAACCACATTTCATTGATGTTGTCGCCATTCGGTGAAAAGGCATTGGGGATATAGAAAGAATATTCGGGCGCCACATCAATAGCTTGCTGAATGGAATCCGTTGCACTGCATCCGTCATTGGTCGTAACGGTGAGACCGATAGTATAAGTTCCACCGCTCAGATAACCATGCGCTGCATGCTGCTCATTGGAATTTCCGCCATCGCCAAAACTCCAGAGCCAGTTCGTGATTACGGATGGCGAGGTAACTGATGACTCATCAGAAAATGACGCAACGTAGGGCTGGCAGTTTGTTACATCAATAAACTGAAAGTCCACAACGGGTGTCGGGCTGACGGTGATGGTGACACTTCCGGAAACCAATGGAGAATTACATCCATCTGTAAGAATAACTGTATAGGTTGTGGTAACGACAGGTGAAACAGAGATAGGACCTGTGCCTGTATCACCATTATCCCAACTGAAAGTATAATTACCATCTCCTCCCATTCCGCTTACAGAAATCGCAGCATTGCCGCCAACGCAGATTGCAGTGGAGCCGACAGGTGTTACAATAAGCGGGTTATATACCTGAACAGTTACCGTATTTGGCTGAGAAAGACAACCGTTAACATCGGTGACATCAACCGTAAATGTGGTGGTAATTACAGGACTTGCTATCGGACTTTTGATGTTAGTCGCGCTCAAACCGACAGGAGGTGTCCACCAGTTGTAATTATAGGGCGGAGTTCCTCCACCAACATTTGCATCCAGTTGCGTTGACTGGCTTATACAAATCGGATCGGGTCCGGTGATGACAGGCGTCACCACAGGAATAGTTGACGGATTAATAGTGACACTTGTGCTGATGCTGCACCCATTTGCATCGGTCACCGTCACTGTATAAGTTCCGGGAGAAAGATTAGAGGCAATCGCAGAGGTCTGTACTGGTGCCGTGTTCCACAAGTAGGATATTGTTCCTGTTCCGCCTGCTCCGACTGCTTCCGCACTTCCGTTATTCAAAGCGCAAAGTGTCTGGTTAATGTTTTGAAGATTCAATGTGACCGCTGTTGGTTCATTGATGATTACAGTTGTCGTAGCAGTGCATCCTCCTGAATCGGTGCTGACGACTGTGTAAGTTCCGCCAGGAAGATTATTTGCCGTAGGTGTGTTTTGCGGGGGAACCGTATTCCAGGAATAAGTATAAGGAGGATTTCCTCCGCTCAACACAGTTGCTGTTGCCGAACCATCGTTGCTTTGATAGCATGTGAGGTCCACCGTAGTTGTATTGATAACCATCGGAGCGCCAAGATTAACTAATGTTACACTTGCAGTTCCTGTGAGACAAGCACATGCGTCCGTGACTGTAACAGTGTACGTTCCCGGACCAAGATTACTTATAGCCGCAGTGTTTGCACTGTTGCTCCATAAATAAGTGTAAGGTGCAGCGCCATTTGATGCCACCACCGAAGCGGTTCCATCCATTAAACCGCAATTCGGGTCTTGAAAGTTTGTTGTTAAAAGCAGAAATGGAGAACAACCGGGAACAGATTGCTCCTGGAAATAAAATGCCGCACAGCAAATGGAATAACAATCATTCGGATGCGGTGTATTACCAAAGACTGAGCTTGTCTGGCAGCCGGTTGTCGTGGTTGGAATTATATAATGGTCAGTATTCCAAAAGTTATTCGGGAACGTAAAGAGAATATTATTTATCAGCGACTGGTGCGTTGGAGGATTAATATTGGCTTGCTGGTCGGCTGTAATTGTAAATCCATCGAGGTAAATTGTATTTGCGCACGTATTAAAATTGTTTAATGTTATCGGAGGACAAACAACGGCTATCAGCGTAATGATTCCGTCATTGATGACCATGGTTCCCTTGAAACTTGCTGATGCATCGCTGTAAATAATTACCAAGGTTGCACCGTCAATTTCCCAGGCAGGTTGACCATTCCAGGGCAAGAGACCGATAATATTGTTTATAACATAATTTCCATTGCCGGCAACTGCAGCAGTAACATCAGATCTGAATGCACGAGTACCTGTTTCGCCCCAGCATTTCGGACCTGCCTGGCCAATTAACGCGCCAGCATAATTGTTGGTTACACCTAATGGGTTGGTAAGCACAAGAGTTGGGGTAACAGAAGAACCTGTGTGGTAAGAGAGAATCCAATATACGTATGCTTTTTCAATCACAACACCCGCAGGTATTCCCGCTATGGCAAGATTTGCCGGAAAACCTGAACCAATATTAGGACTCGCGGAACGTGTCGTAATGAGCCTGGAAGCGTAAACATAATTAAGTCCGCACTTGGTCATGTTATATGTCTGACCTAAGCTACCGTTTCCATCGCGGTCGTCTTCAGATGGTGCTGATGGTGGAGTGCCAGTGCATGTACCTTCCTGCATTACAAATGCAGGAGACACTTGTGTTTGCTGAGCAAATAAATTGCTCATTCCTGTTAATACTAAAACCAATAAAAGCGAAGTTGATTTTTTCATGGTTATTTTTTTTGTGAAGTAAAGAAACAAATTAAATAATAGTTTGTCAATTTGATTTTGGTGAATTAATAAACCTGATACTGTTATGTTTGCATCTTGTTATTGGTAAAGATGCAAATTCTCATTTTTTGGTTGCATCTGAATATTTATTATATTGAAATTTAATGCTGAAATTGCACTGTTTATTTTAAAAACCGCCTATAAGCAAAAAATAACCCATGTATCCTTCTATTTCTGATTTACTTAAAGATTTATTCAGCATAAATATTCCGCTGCCGGTACAGACGTTCGGCTTTTTTGTAGCTGTTGCATTTCTGTCAGCCGCATGGTTTCTGCAACTTGAACTCAGGCGCAAAGAGCATGGCGGATTATTAAGTGCAAGGAAGGTGAAAGTTTTACAGGGAGCACCTCCTTCTGCGGCAGAAATAATTTCAGGAATAATAATCTCATTCATACTTGGTTTTAAATTGCCCGTAATTGTTTTGCGCTATTCCGATTTGGTTGACAACCCTGCCGGCTTGCTCTTTTCTTCTGACGGTTATGTTTATGCAGGAATTATTGCCGCGCTGATTTTTGCTTACACAAAATACAGGGAGTTTCAAAAAAGCAAAACGAAAAAACCGGAGTGGATTGAAGTTACCGTTCATCCGCATGAACTCGTGGGCAACATCACGCTTGCAGCAGCGGTGGGCGGATTAATCGGAGCCAAAGTTTTTCACATGCTGGAATATCCTGAAGATTTTCTCGCTGACCCAATCGGTTCCATTTTTTCCGGAAGCGGTTTGACTATGTATGGTGGTTTGATTGTGGGAGCCATAACTACAATTTACTACGCAAAAAAAAACGGCATCGCTCCGGAGCATATCATTGACGCTACTGCCCCTTCGCTCATGCTTGCGTACGGAGTCGGGCGCATCGGTTGCCAGCTTGCCGGTGATGGCGACTGGGGAATTGATAATCTCAATCCAAAACCCTCGTCACTTTCTTTTCTCCCCGACTGGTTCTGGTCATACAACTATCCTCACAATGTGAACAACGTGGGCATTCCTATTCCCGGCTGCGAAGGAAAACATTGCATGATGCTTGCGCAGGGTGTATACCCTACTCCGCTTTATGAATCCATCATCTGCATCTCGCTGTTCTTTGTGTTGTGGTTCATGAGAAAAAAAATTAACGTGCCGGGAGTTTTGTTTTCGGTTTATCTTATTCTCAATGGCATCGAACGATTTTTTATTGAGCACATTCGTGTTAATGCAGAATATCATGTTGCAGGAATTTCATTCACGCAGGCGCAATTGATTTCTCTGATGCTTATCGTTACAGGCATTGCCGGAATATTTTTCTTCCGAAGCAGGAAAACAATTTCAACATGAACCTTGAAGTACTTTGTGGAAAAGTTTGTGAGGTTGCCAAAGCAGCAGGCGATTTCATTCAGGCGGAGAGCAAAAAGATTTCTTCTGCCGATGTGGAAATGAAAGGTCACAACAATTTGGTTTCTTACGTTGACAAGAAAGCGGAAGAACTCATTGTGTCATCGCTTGAAAAAATTTCTCCCGGCTCGGGTTTTATTACGGAAGAAAAAACCGTCAGTGAAACGCAAAAAGAAATCACCTGGATAATTGACCCGCTGGACGGAACGACAAATTTCATTCACAAAGTTCCCTGCTATTGTGTGAGCATAGGAATGATGGTGGATGGAAAACTTTCTCTCGGTGTGATTTATGAACCCAATCTCGATGAAATGTTTTTCGGTTATGCTGGTGGCGAAGCGAGAATGAATAAACAGATAATAAAAGTATCGCCCACTCCCCTGCTTGCCAATGCGCTTCTTGCCACCGGCTTTCCTTACCACGATTACAATTTAATGGAACCCTACATCGAAGTGTTCAAATCATTGATGAAAGATTCGCGCGGGCTGCGCAGGTTGGGCTCCGCTGCGGTTGACCTTGCTTATGTCGCCTGCGGACGCTTCGATGGTTTCTACGAATATGGTCTCAACTCATGGGACGTTGCTGCTGGCGCTTTCCTTGTTGAACTTGCCGGTGGAAAGGTTTCCGGCTTCAGCGGAGATGAAAACTTTTTATTCGGAAAAGAAATCGTTGCCACCAATGGAAAAATTCATGATGAATTGCTGAACTTGATTCAGAAAACATTTTCTAAGAAAAAAGAATAACTAAATTTATTTTCTGCTGCCACAGAATTTACGGCAGCATCCAACTGTCAGGATTTTTTGAGGTGTGAAGGACAGAAACAATAAAAACTTTTTTACTCTTTTCATCCACAAAAAAATGAATCATAAAAGGAAATTTTTTTACAGGCAGACACCGTATATAATGATAACGGATTTGATAAAAAGGATTTTGACCTATCAGCGAAAGATGTTTGTCAATAGCCGTTTCAAATTTTTCGCCTAATCCTCTTTGTTGTGTGTTGTAATAATCAATCGCTTGCCTGAGGTCTGCCAATGCTCTTGGTTCAATGAATACATCGTATCGCATCAACGCCTGCTCTTAAGCTGTTTTTTCGCTTTGCTCCAGGGAATAAAATTTTCTTCCTTGCTGTCTTTCATCCGTTTCATGGTTTCTTCTTTGTGCCATGCAGGAATCGAAAAAGTTTCTGTCTCTTCGATTTTTGCTTCGGGAATATATTTAAAAAATTCCAGAAACGTTTTGTAAAAACTTTCGGGAATACTGATGGTGATTTGTCTCATGGTGAAATTTTTTTTTCACTGACAAAGGTATAGAATTTCAAAAATATAAAAAGGGAGAATTCAAATTCAACCTTTTTCGTAATTCGTATATTAGTACTGATTCGTTATTAGATGGCTACATCTTCACAACTTTCCTCACCACCATCCCGAACACTCGGGACTCATCGCGCACGGTAACAAAATAAATTCCTTTTGTGTAGCTGCTCATGTTGAGCGAAAGCGTGGCTGAGTTTGTTTGTGTTTGCTCCAGCACTTCTCCAAGTGTGTTGCGGAGTTGCACATTGTAGCGCGATGCTTTGCCAAAGTTTATGGTTATTTCTGTTGTGGCGGGGTTGGGAAAAAAGATTAGCATGCTATCTGTATTCTCAATTAAATTAATATCAGTGGGAAACATGAGTTTTGCTAAAAAAACATCGGCACTTGCAGTAGGACCTGTATTAGTTAAAGTTGTACTGCCAAAAGTTATCGCAGGGCTGCCAAAATACCCACACAAAAAAAGATTGCCGTTTATATCTTTCACCATGCCCCCACCTCCGTCTGAATGAATACCCCCAGCACTTAATGCCCAGGCAACATTACCGGAATTGTTTAGTGAAAAAATATAGACATCACAATCTCCAGTATTTGTAAGCGTTGACGCGCCCATTGTAACGGATGGACCGAAAAAGGAACCTGTAAAACATACATTATTGTTGTTATCAACGATAACTTTATTAACGTAGTCAGCAGCATTGGGTGCACCAGCTCTTTGCGCCCAAAGAATAGTTCCGGAAGAAGAATAACACACGATAAAAAAATCATCCCACGATAGTGTTGTATCAGCATTGGCTAAAATATAAGTGCCAAATGAAATTGTATCACTTCTGAAATCCCCGACTACATATACATTTCCATTTGCATCTGACGCAATAGAACGGCTTAAGTCCTGGTAAGTGCCTCCACCACTTTTAGCCCAGATATTAGTTCCAGTGGTATCATACCTTGCAATTAAAATGTCCGGCCCGCCAAGACAGGTTAAAGTTCCACTGCCAATTGTTATGCTGGGACTGGCAAAAAGACCTGTCAGGTAGAAGATGTTATTCGCTGCATTGTATGTAATACCAGTACCTACATCATTATTAATACCTCCTTCACTTCTTCCCCAAATGACATTACCGGCAGAATCGTACTTCAAAATAAAAAGGTCTCCTCCACCAGCGTTTGTCAGGATAATACTGCCAAAAGTTATTGTAGACGAATAATAACCACCCGTTGCAAAAATATTTCCTGCGTTATCCGTAGTAATTTTATTAAACATGCCCTCACCGGAAACAGGATTTCTTACCCAGATAATATTTCCTGATGAATCATATTTGACAAGAAACGTTCCGAACATTCCGGGATTCATTATCGTGGTTGTTCCAATTGTAATGCTGTCGCTATAAAAATATCCCGCCCAAAATATATTATTACTAAAGTCTGTTACAATATCAGTCGAGTTTTCTGAGAGGTTACCTCCAATACTTTTTGCCCACATTACATTTCCGCTTGCATCATATTTCGTTAAGAAAATATCGTTAGACCCGACAGTGTTCATTGTTATGCTCCCAAATGTTATTGGGGTACTTGAAAAAAGACCGCTTACATAGATATTACCTGATTGGTCCGTTGCAACGTGCAATCCTTCATCGCTTCCGCTGCCTCCTCCACTTCTTGCCCAATCCCATGCAGGGCTCTGCGAAAACAAATAAGTAGGAAAAAGTAGTGCTAAACTTATCAGCAGAGTTTTTTTCATCCCATCAAGTTTTTAAATCAGTGATATAATAATAACCCAAATATTATTAATCTCCATCTAACTCACCGTAACAGTAATATTAATATTGAGTGTTTCTCCACCGGAGGCGGTGGCGGTGAGGTGGTATGTGGTGGTGGCTGGGGGCGAAACGATTTGTGTGCCGCTCGCTGCCACTGCGCCAATGCCGTTGTCAATAACCACAGTTGCTGCACCGCTGATGTTCCATTCGAGGGTGGATGGTTCGCCTGCTGCAATGGAGGAGGGCGTTGCGGTGAAGGTGCCGGTGGGTGCGCCCGGTCCGCTGGAGAATTGCACATCGAAACCCCAGTCGCCCAGGTTGAATTCGCTGCCTTTGTTGTGACCGAGAAGCACATCGCGCCCGGAGGTGACGTAGAATTTCACCGTGCCCGGTGTGTCCACTTTCTGCCCTTTGGCAATGCCGAGGGTTTTGTCGCGCTCGCCTGTGGCTTTTTCTTTGTCGCGGTTGAGTTGCTTGCCTTCTTTGTGCTTGGCAACGGCTGTGGCGAGCTTGGCTGCGAAGTCGCCCATGTTCAATCCTTTGAGGGGGCTTGCGATTGGTCCATCGAGGAGGTGTTTCTTGATGATGAGGTCGGCCAAATCCATCAGCCCGGGAGCATCGGTGGGAATTTCGACACTCACATTGCCGCTGCTCATGTTCACATTAAATCCATGGTTGCCCAGGTTTTGTTCTTTGCCTTTGTTGAAACCGAGCAGCACATCGCGCGATGATTTGGTATAAAAAAATACCGTGCCCGGGTTGGTGGTCTCCATGCCGAGGGCAAGGTCGCGGTCCTGGAAAGCGGTTTCCTTGTCGCGGTTGTTTTGTTTCGAATCGGCATCGCGCGTTTTGGCGAAGGTGGTTTTGGTTTGCATGTCGGCCATGTCCATGGGGGTGAGGACAGAAGCGGCTCCATCGAGCACATGCTTGTCGAGAATGCGTTGGCTTAGTCCGCCAAGTTCCTGCGCGTTCACCGGAATGGTTACGCTGAAGTTTTGGTTGCTCATAGTGTTGATTGTTTAGTAATTGGTTATTGTTTATTATTTGCTTAAATTTCAACTTTGGTCATCACATTCTCACTCTTTGACATCACATTCTCACTCTTTGACATCACATTCTCACTCTTTGTCATCACATTCTCATTCTTTGTCATCACATTCTCATTCTTTGTCATCACATTCTCACTCTTTGTCATCACATTCTCATTCTTTGTCATCACATTCTGATGTTTCCATATCATAAGTTCAATATCTGATG
>DATDOJ010000458.1:0-13440 GCA_035293345.1 Bacteroidia bacterium | reverse complement strand
TGATGGTTCCCATCGGAGAACCGCTGTGCCATATTCCTTCGAGGCGGTGACCGCGCGTGCGGATGATGAGCGGTGCTTTTTGTCCGCCTTTGGTTCTGTACTGCACCGTTGCCAAATCATCGCTGAGAATCTGTATGGCGTAAAGAAAATAATCGAGGTACTGGATTTCAGCAATCGGTCGGAGCCCGCGCATGGCAAGACCTATTCCCTGTCCTGCAATGGTTGCTTCACGGATTCCGGTATCGCTTATTCGGAGTTCACCGTATTTTTCCTGCAAGCCGGCAAAGCCCTGGTTCACGTCACCGATTTTTCCAAGGTCTTCACCAAAGGCAACAAGCAAAGGATTTCTTTTGAACTGAGCATCGAAGTTTGCCTGGAGCACTTCGCGCCCGTCAACAACGGGAGCGTTGTCATCGTATCGTGCCGCAACCGTTTCAACTTTCAAAGCTGAACCGGAGGTCTCGCTATATAAAAAAGAATCGTAACGGTCTGTGTTTAATTTATTGTAATCGCTGAACCATTGAAGCAGTTGCTGCTTTGCTGCCGATTCTTCTCTCCTGGCAAGACGCAAAACTTTTTTAACTGACGAAACTATCTCCCTTCTCATCGGGTCGGACGCAGATGAAAGTTCTCCGGAAATTTTTTCGATGAAAACTTTTTGAACGCTTAATGCAACGATCCCTAAAAAATAATTTGTAACGGTTTTTATTTCTTCTTTAATCGGGATGATAAAACTATCCCACGCTTTGCGTTTGCTTTCATTCACATATTTTTTTGATTCGGCTTCAATCGAGTCCAGCTCTTCGGAAGATGCAATGGCAGAGTCAATGAGCCACCCGCGCATTTTTTGGATGCAGTCGAATTCATCTTCCCATGCAAGGCGTTCTTTCGATTTATAGCGTTCATGTGAGCCGGAAGTGGAATGTCCCAGCGGCTGTGTCATTTCCTGAATGTGAAAAATTACAGGTACATGATTTTTCCTGCACTGCGCAATTCCGGTTTCATACATTTCACAGAGTCCAGCATAGTCCCAACCCTTTGCAGTGAAGATTAAATATCCGTCACCGTTTTCATCCTCCTGAAATCCTTTAAGCAGCTCAGAAATATTTTCTTTTGTGGTCTGATATTTTTGCGGAACGGAAATTCCATAGCCGTCATCCCAGATGGAAACTGCCATGGGCACTTGCAAAACTCCGGCAGCATTTATGGTTTCCCAAAACATTCCTTCCGAAGTGCTGGCATCGCCAATGGTTCCGAAAGCGACTTCATTTCCTTTGTCAGAAAAATTTGTGAACTGATGAAGCTCCTTATTGTTGCGGAAAAGTTTTGATGCTAAAGCAAGTCCGAGCAATCGCGGCATCTGTGAGCCGGTGGGCGAAACATCGGCAGAAGAATTTTTTATTCTGGTTAAGTCCTTCCAGCTTCCGTCAGCGTTGAGCGAGCGCGTGGAATAATGTCCGTTCATCGAACGACCGGCAGAAGCAGGTTCCAACTCCGCATCGGGAATTGCATAAAGCTGTGCGAAAAATTTTTCTACATCCGACTCCCCGACAGCGAACATAAACGTCTGGTCGCGGTAGTAGCCGGAGCGAAAATCACCTTCGCGGAAATGTTTTGCCATGGCGACCTGCGCCACTTCTTTGCCGTCACCGAAAATTCCGAACTTGGCTTTGCCTGTGAGCACTTCCTTGCGCCCGAGCAAACTTGCCTGGCGGCTGACAAAAGCAATGCGATAGTCACTGAGGACTTCCTTTTTGAAATCCTCAAAAGACATTTCTTTTTTTGATGCCACCTGTGATTTGCTTTTCGCCATACTTTGTGGAAATCGTGAAGCGTTCCGAGACAAAAATAATGATTAGCTCCAATCTGAATATTAAATAATTGAAGCCAGCCCACCGTTTAAACCATGGGCTTAACGAAAAACTATTTAATTGATTTTTACAATCTTCAACGGCTTCATCACCGAATTGCCATTGAACAACTGCACAAGATAAATTCCTGATGAAAGATTTTTCCCGACTTCAATTATTCCTGCCGGTGAACTGACGAAATGTTCTTCCGAAATTTTTCCCGTCATATCTGAAATAAGAATTTTTGCTCCTGCTTCGAGAGGATTATGAAAATCAAATCTCAAAAATAATTTATCGCTGAACGGATTCGGATATACTGCCGATTCAATTTTTCCTGAAGCTAAATCAGGAACACCGGTTATGAACAGTGAATCCAATACCATGAAATGGTCGAACCCTGCTTCTACGAGATGACCGGGAACGGCATCAGCCGTCCTCACAATCAGGTTCATGGTTGATGTCGGTGTGATATAATCGGTAATTCTGAAAGAAGAATTCACCCACGAAGAATTTCCCGCAGTGTTTGAGAGCACGGTTTCGAGCGTAACGGTCTGCGTTCCGTTGCTCAACTGTATCGTAAGCGAATCGTTCGGATTGCCTGAACCGCCATTATTAAAAAACCATCTCGAATAAAGAAGATACGGTATTGTAAATTGCGCAGCATCGAAGACAGGGGAGGTGAGAATTGTCGAGCCATCGTCAACATCATTGGCTGATGCCGATGTCGTTCCGTTTCCCGTCAGATGTGCTTCTGCAGAACAATCATCGGGTACGTCAGCATTTGGATTCGCCTGAGTGTTCACGAAAGTTGTTCCGACTGGAATTTCCCGTTCCCACATTCCCGTGGATGCATCACCGGTCACAGTCCATCCCCAATTCCAGGTGAAATCATCGTAGATGCCTGACGTGAGAGGAATAACGAGCGACACACTTGACTGGTTCAGCGCATAATTCGCGTAGCAGGAAGTTATCCATCTCCATCTGCCGGCAATGATTTCATAGCTGCCGGGATAGATTCCGGGAAAGCTAAAATCACCGTTAGCGTCAGTGAGCGTGTTGTAGGTAAACGAGATGTCCTTAAACCTGACATTGGCGGAAGCAATTCCGTTTCCACTCACGGCATCAACCACTCTGCCGGAATAGGCGAACGGAACAAGAGGAACCAACTCCACATCCTGCGTCACCGTGTTTCCTGCGGTGAATGAAATGTTGTTTATTGTTTTTGTGATGTAACCCGGTCGCGAATACTGAACACTGTATGTGCCCGGAACTCCTATCCCTGTCTGATAGAAACCCACCAGGTCGGCTACCTGAGAAATATTCTGCGCCACGATATTCACTGTCGCATTGGCAACAGGATTTCCTGTGACTGAATCAGTGACAAGCCCCCGGATGTAACATGCTGCGATGTAAGACGGAGACAATACAAATAACCCGTTGTCCATATCCGAGGCAACGATTGTTCCCGATGGAAGAAAAGGATAAACACCCCAGCAGCCGTCAAAGCCGTCACCGCTGCCTTGCGCGTAAGTATCATACCATCCGGTGTTCACCATATTGGCAGGATTGGTAACATCAGTAATCACGATGCCATCCCTGTACCATGATGTCACCGCATAGTCGCGTCCGTTCCTGTTTACAATATGCGTGTTGTGAACGATGGAACCCGAGCCGGCATTCTGCGATTGAATCTGGTCAACTAAGTTAACGTTGGCAAGATTGGTAATGTCGTAAGACGCTAAGACAGAATTCGACACTTCATCGGTGGTGAAACAGTAATTGTCGTTAGCCGTGCCAAGCCAACTGTTGTGTGTAAACAATCCCGGTGTCTGCCACGATTGCAAAACGGTTGGAGTTGCGGGAGCGCTCACATCAATCACGGTGCATTCACCGGCATAAATTCTTCCGGCATAGCAGCGGTTGTTGCGCACGTATCCGTCATGAACATAGGCGGCATTATATCTGCCGAGATAAACCGGGCTCATGGGAGTGGTGAGGTTAGCAATTACAATTCCGCCTGAACCTACATTACTTCCATACAGATATGCTCTGCCTGCGTCAACATGAAGCGCATGAATGGTTTGTAATGTATCACCGGAAATAACAGGATACCAGTTTGTCGCTGGCAGGTTGGTGCCGGGAAGATTTCTCAGGTCAACAATCTGCAAGCCGCCACCGCCTTCGGAGGCGACATACGCATAACGCCCCCAGGTTTTTATTTCGCGCCAGCCGCTTTGCGGACCGGAAATCTGAATCACCTGGAACGGTGCATTCGGATTTGTTACGTTCACGATGGACATTCCGTTTGATGCGCCAACGAGCGCATATTCATTTCCAAGCGTGTCAACAAAACCCCAGATGTTTGCCAGCGACTGTCCGGGGTAGGGGAGGTTAGCGCCAAGGGTTACGTTATAGTTCTGTGCGTGTGCAGCAATAAAAAAGATAAATGAGAAAGCAAGTGTAAATAGTTTTTTCATCGGAGATTAATTTTAGGAGATGCAAAGTAAACAATATTCTCTCTATAGTCAATGAGAAAGAACCGTGAATCTGATGAAATGTAAATGGAATAATTAATTTTCTACATTTGCCATTCAACCAAATCAACGATTATGGAAGAGAATGAAAACAGAGGGAGACAGGAAGTGTACTCCAAATCCGTGAGAGCCGGAAAAAAGCGTACCTACTTTTTTGACGTGAAGACCACGCGTACGAACGACTACTACTTAGTCATCACCGAAAGCAAAAAGCGTTTTGGCGAGGATGGCGCGCCCATGTATGAGAAGCACAAAATTTTTCTCTACCGCGAGGACTTCGACAAATTCATTGAAGCACTCAACGAAACCACGGCACACATCACTTCCATTGCGCCTCCGCTGCAGCCGAGGGAAAGTTACGCTCCTCCTGCTGATGAAACAAGCCCTCAGCCGCCTACAGAATCAGAAAATAAACCGGGCTTCACCGATTTGAACTTCGAGGATTTGGGTGGCGATGAACCGAAGCAATAAATTTATTTGACTCAAACCAAAAGGTTCGGCAGTGCTGCTGAACCTTTTTTCTTTTTTAATGCCGAAATATTTTTCTCTGCTTCAAGTTCTGTTGTAAATATTACTTGTTAGATTCCCTCCATAAACCAACACATAAAACAGGAAGAATAATTATGGCTGCAATGCTTACTCCCTGTGAAATTTCATAGCTGCCGATGACCACCGGGAAATGTGTGGCGAGCCGGCAAATGTGAATAAGCGCTACAATACCGAATATTACGGCTGCAATTTTTGTAAATGGTTTCATGATGTTGTGATTTTATTTCATGATAATTTTCCTCACCACAACTCTTCCATCCTGATAAACAATTTTCATAAAATAAATTCCGGATGGCTGAGTGGTGATGTTGATTTCACTTTTGAAATTGCTGACGGGTATCGAAAATATTTTTTCGCCCAGCACATTCATGATTTCAATATGCGAAAGCATTTCCCCGCTGCGGACAGAAAATATTCCGTCCGTGGGATTCGGATATACAGAAACGGAAATGCTGTTTGCAATGACATCCACCGTTGTGGCAACGGGAGGAACAATGTGGCTGTAGTAAACATCCTGTTCTCCGTTCAACGTATTCGCCCAGGCGAGATGCGCACCTGAATTCAGTGATATCATATCGAAATAATCGCCCATCTTGTTCTGGTTCGGATAGCCGACATGAGGGTCGAAAGAAGCCGACATCATTTCATTAGCCGACCATGTGTTTCCCTGGTCGGTGGAATAAGAATAATAAAGCGCTGACCAATCGGAGCCGGGGTTATCACGCGTGTCGAGCCACACTGCATCAATCCTTCCATTGGGAGCTACGGACAAAGTGCCGAACCACTGTGTGTTTAATGTTGAGCCATCATCATTTATTCTTATGGGTGAACTCCACGTCAGCCCGCCATCGGTGCTTCGGGCAAACATGATATCACCGGGATCGAAAACTGAAAACCGGACTACCGGAGCGAGCACATAAACATTATCCTGCCCCGCACCGTTGGAGCGGTCCACATCAATGTTTGCCTGTCCCATCAGTCCGCCAGGGTTAACATTTGGTCCGCTGTCGAGATAGCCATCCATATCAACCCACACATCAGGGTTCCAACTTATTACTGAGGCAGCGATTTGAGCATTCAGCGATTTGCAAACCACGATACCAGCGAACTGAACAGCTCCTGCTATGTATAGATTTCCGCTATTGTCAATCGCCATCGTTCCCCAAAACGGATTGCCATCCACGGCAGTACAATTTTCATAGCTGCTGTTTCCGTTCGTTGAACGGGTGAAGAAATCGGGCTGACATGTGGAGTATGCCAGCGACCAGAACGAATAAATATTTCCGCTTCCGGCTCCGGCAGTGCGGTCAATAGCCATCCATTGTTTGTCGCCTCCCTGTGCGTTGGTTCCGCCATCCCAGGTGGCACCGCCATTGGTGCTTTTAAATACCTTGCAGAAATAATCGGGTGTAATGGTCAAGCTGTTGTAATAAAAATTTCCGGAGCTGTCATAATCGAGAACCGGGTCCGAACGAAAAATGCCTTGTTCAATCACACCGGGGAAAGTCCATGTCTGTCCGGCATCGGAAGTAAAACTCCATCCCGCCTGCCTGAAATTGCTGCTCACATTGTCGAACTGCCTCCAGCCGATAACAATTTTATTTGCGTCTAACGGATTCAACGCAATGCCCGGTTCGTTGGCAGCGTCACCCACAATATTTTGTCCGCCTGAATTCACATTAACCTGCGTGGTAAAGATGGTGGAGATACTGCTCATCGTTTTCACTGCACCGCTGCTCCTGTATTTATAGGCAGGAGAAGTCCTTTGATTATCGTATGCGTTGGGAAGATACTTATCGCCCAACGTTTCATGATGCAGCATCATTTTTTCCTGAGCCGGCACGGGTGCATTCTGACCGGAAGAAGACAGCGTACTGAAAACTGTGATGCCTGCAAGAAGCAGAAGTCCTGTTTTATTTTTCATGACACGAAATGATTTTAATTATGGCTTAACAAAGATAGAAACTTTCGCCATCATGCGGTGCAGGTCTGGCAGATGCGATAATTCCTAATTTGCATTGTCGTGTTGTTACCCGCAGTCATATATTCGTGGTTCACTGATTCATTTTTTTCTGACAGCCAATTTTCCGGCAAGGTAACCCATAGGAATGTATGCTCCCGCCAAATCCAAAACAGTAAACCAGGTTGGCGAAGGAAGCATGAACGTATTAGCGATTCCTCCCGCCAAGAAAAAGATACCAATGCCGAGCGCAAATTTCATTTTATGATTTGCTGCAATCAGGGCAGCCAGCCAAGCACCTGCGAATGTCCCGAGAGCATGAGCTGAAAAAGGTAAAATAAAATGTCTCGGCTGTAACAAATGCATGGATGCTTTTAACCCTTCCATAGTGGTGACATCGGCTCCCTCCGGTGGCGGAATGATGGAACTGCTTATCATGATGATTCCCATATTGACGGCACTTCCCAAAATGCAACCGGCAATCACTGCTGAAATGTTTTTGAGGATTGGATTCATAGTTATTTTTTGTTGTTAAGTTTAATTTAATCGTCAAAGTTAATTTCTTTCACTCTGTTACCAAACCTAAAGAGTTCAGAACTCTTTAGGTTATTTTTCAGAGATGGTTGTTAAAAAGTGTGTCATACTCGTTATTTAGTTTCTCGGTTAGATCGTTAGTGAACCACGGAACGCCCTGGTAGCATAGTAAGATTCTGCACCGTTGTGATACACGAAGACATTGCCGTAGCGGTAATCACAAAAGATGGCACCACCGAGTTTTCTGATATCAGAAGGTGTTTTCACCCAACTCGATGTTTTGGTATCGAAATTTCCAAATTGCTGCAACTCCCGATATTGCTCTTCCGATAAAAGTTCAATACCCATGGCAGCAGCCATATCAGCAGCACTATTTTTTGGTTTATGTTCTTTCCTTGACTCCAGTGCTTCGCCATCGTAACAAAGACCTCTGCGGTCTTTAGGACTTTCTGCTGAACAATCATAAAAAATGTATTCGCCTCTCTTTTTATCATGACCAACTACATCCGGTTCACCACCGGTTCTTTCCATTTCATTGAGCGACCACAGTTTTTCAGTATTTGCCTCCAGCTTTGCTTTTACTTTAGCCCATTCAAGACCTTTATGGCGGTTCATGTTTTTCTCGAATCGGACTTTTAATGTTCTGAGTAGTTCTTCACGTTGTTTTGGTGACAACTCCTTTTTATTTCTCTTTGTCATGATGTGTTATTTTTATTTTTCATGAAACAATTCATCAACTTATTTCTCACCATAAATTACAAGAGCGCTTGAGTCCATCAAAATATTTCCATCAGGATATTTTTGATTCAACGCCTGATAAACTTCTTTCCTGATTTTTTCTTTCATAGCATCATCCGCTTTACTAAGAGCCGCAACAACGGGCGCTGCTACTTCAGTCATCATACTCCAGTAAACATCAGTTGTTTTGGAATTCAGTTTTCCTGCAATTTCTTTTTGCGTAATATTTTTCAACCCTGCCTGTAAAAATAAATCGGAGATAAAACCATCCTTAGCACAACGAAACATTCCGGGTGCACCGGGCGGTGGAGGAGGCAATTCCATATTTCTGCTGATTGTTCCCATGGTAACAGTAACCCAGAAATTTTTTTCAGGAACATTCCAAACCGATGTGGCGATTCTTCCTCCGGGTTTGAGCACCCGAGCCATTTCTTTAGCCGCCAATAGCATATCAGGAAAAAACATAAATCCCATACGACAACTTATTGCATCAAATGTGTTGTCGGCAAAGGGAAGTTCGCAAACATCACAAGCACGGGTTTCAATATTTTTAATGTTTCTTCGTGCTGCATTCTCTCTGGCAATTGCAAGCATGTCTTCTGCAAGGTCAGTAATAATTACTTTCCCGCCATTCAACATAGATGCGATGGTCAATCCGGGTTCACCTGTTCCTGCTGCCACATCCAAAACTATGTCATCATTTTTCGGATGGAGCAAACGAATGATTTCATTCCCCATCGGTTTTAAAAAATCCATAGTAAGGTCATCCCATTTTTTCCAGCCGGGAGAAAATTTATTCCATGTTTCTTTTTGTTGTTCGCGGATTTGTTCAAGTTGTTGTTCCATTTTGTTTTTGTTTTAGTTTATTGTCAAAATTTATTTCCTTCAATCATTTTCAAGTTGCGATGCCGCCAACAATGACGCATCACATTTACATATCCGAAACAAATCTACCAAAACAATTTCACTTCACTCTCCGAAAACCCCAGCCGCTTCTGTCGGGCAGGGCACCGCCAACATAGCGGAAGCCATACTTGCGCTCGATGCGTTTCACAATTTGAGTGGGTGCATATTTGGGTCGCCACTTGCTTTTCTCAATCACCAGCCCATCGCCATCCACCTTGAGCGAGAGTATTGCATTGAACACGGCAGAGCTGCGCCCCCGCCCGTGAAAAGCCATGCCGTCAAATTCTTCTTTCGGTATTTTTCTCATTTTTATAGATATTTATATACATAAACTAAACTCAATCTAAAACTATCCTTAAATTAACTGAAACTATCCTTGAATATACTAAAACTATTCTTAAATATACCTAAACTATTCTTAATCATACTAAAACTAACCTTAAATATACCTAAACCATCCTTGAATTAACTAAAACTATCCTTAATCTAACTAAAACCATCCTTCAATATACCTAATCTATTCTTAAACATAAGCCCCTAAAAAAACCGTGCTGAAAAATCCTTCAACACGGTTCGCTTCTTAAAACAGAAAATTCGATTTACGGATTGGGTGGCAGTTCCACTCCCTGTCCTTCGAAGAGGGTTTTTAAATCGTCCACTATAGTATCAGCTCCCGGCACGTTGTTGGCGGCAGCGAGCTTTGCTGAGGCATAAAGCTGCCGCATGAATTTGTAAACTTCGCTTCCGGAAAGATGCTGGGTGTCGTTGAGTTTTTCAATCAGCATCAGCGCCTTTTGCTTGAACCCTTCGCACTGGTTCACCAAGCGCCAGTCGCGCTGCGCATCGGCATAAGTGCCTGCAAAACCGGTCACCAGGTTTGGATTGTTGGGCGCATGAATATCCATGGTGCGCTGCGCATACGGATAGCGCTCGTTGTCAATGTTCGCAATGGAGCCGCGCTCGTCCTTGGTGAGGTTTACGGCAAACGGAAAGTTGGTGTCAATGTCTGCAAAGTCATTGTTGATGGCTGTTTCCTGCAGCGGAGAGAATTCGATGTTGATTTGATTTGTGCTCATGATGATTTGTGTTTAATGATTTGTGATACAAATAAAAGAAATATTTTGATTGCTTTGACAAAAAAATAAAAAAAATCAACAGGCAGAAAAAAGATGTTGATAACTGAAAAGGAAAATAAAGTTCAAGCTATGCACCACGCACCATGCACCAAGCACCACGCACCATGCACCATGCACCACGCACCATGCACCATGCACCAAGCCCCAAGCACCATGCACCATATTTTCCTTCTCACTTCACTTTCGAGTATCCCTTCTTCACCGCTTCTTCCGCAATCAGGAGCAGGATGAGGTTGTCAATGGAGGATTTGATTTCGTCAGCGGGTTCGTTTCTCCGTTTTTGTTCTTCGAGGCGCATGCGTTCCGCTTCGCGTTCGAGGTGCTCGCGTGCTTCGAGCAGGCGCTGCATCTGGGGGAGCACGCGGTTGCGGGTTTCGTTTTGCCGGGCAACGAAGTCATAAAACTTTGTGTCGCTCATTTTCTGCATTGAGTCGGGGAGGAGTTCCGGGTCGAAGTCGCCTTTTTTAAAATCGGTTTTGGCGAACAGGTCAACTAAATCCCACGAAGAATTTTTTTTCTGGTAGCGCGCTGATGTTTTGTAAGCCATGCGGTAGCGGAATCCGCGCGGGCTTACTTCAAGGATGTTTTCATCCTGCGCTGTCATCATCTGGAATCGTGTCTTTCCATCTTTGCCGTAATAGAGATAGGTGCTGTTGAGTTCGTCATTCAATGCAATGAGTTTTTGGGTGTCGAAGCCGGTGTCAATGCCGGTGTGGTTGTATTGCACGTTCACGCTGTAGAATTTTCCACCTGTGGAGCCGCCAATTTCCCTCCATCCGAACACTTCACGCGGCATCGTGTACGACTGCCAGTAGAGCGCATGAATCACAATGCCCCGCATGGCGGCAAGCTCATACGCTTTTTTGTAGGCGTTGCCATCGGCATTCACAAAGCCGTTGCCTGCGAGGAAAATTATTTTCACCGCATTGCGTTCCGTTGACCAGTGCATATTTTTAATAGAGTTCATCAATGCCGCCCCCACAAACTGGCTGCCCTGCTCCACCACCGGCTTCAGCGCGAACATCTCGCTGCTGAGCGCTTCGATGTCGTACGATAAATCGCGGATGACTTTCACGTAAGCATTGTCTTTCCCGAAACTCGGTCGCGAGTAACCCACAAACGCGAAGCGGTAATTCGCCTGCGGCTGCAACTGCTCCATCTCATGAACAAAATGCCACAGGTGATTGCGGACATGTTCGATGATTCCGTTGGTGCTTCCGCTCAGGTCAATGCAAAGGGCAATGTCAATGGCGGGGGCGTTGTCCGATTGCGCGCGGCAATAATTTCTTTCGCTCAAAAAAATAATGCAGGAAAGAAATATGATGCAGAAATTCTTATTGCGTTTCATTGGGGTTACATTCATTCAAATATAGTATTCTTGTACGAACAATTTCAAAGATAAGATTTATAACTGCCCTTCCTTATTCGTATATTCGTAATGATTTGTTATTAGTAACCTATGGACGAGAACGAATTATTTCTCCTTAAAAATAAATGGCAGCAACTGTTGGTGAAGCTGGAAGAACAGTTTGGCGAAAAACCCGATTTGAACACCGTGTTGTTTTTAATCGGTGTTCAGGAATTCGGCAAGGGCGCAAGGGATTTTTCAAAGGATGAAAAACAAGACCTCATGCACGTAGGCACATGCTGCCTCTTGAGCCGCTATGATTATTATGAGTTTGAAGGATACGACAGTGACGGCTGGCCCCACTGGCGGCTGGTAAAAAAAATTCCTGCTCTCACGTTGCGGGAGCAGGATATTTTATTGAAGAAGGCGGCTGTCGAATATTTCGAGAACAGCGGGATGCTCTAAGGATGAAACTGGACGGTGGCTTCAACCGTTTTCTGATATTCGAGCCGGACAGAACCTTTGGCAGTATCTGTGTCCAAAGGAAGGGATAAACTGTCGAGCAGGATTCTTGACGCTTCAACATTCAGAAATGCTTCCCACTTAAAGGTATGTTCCGTTTTTCCCGAACCATCGCTTACTTTGGTGTCGCGGATGTTTGCCTGCACACCGGTAAACGTGTTGATGACAGAATCCTGGAAGACGCTGACCGTAATGCCGGCCAGAGGAGCTTCGTTCGAATCGAGCACGGTTATCACTGCCTTGGTCGGCTCATCTTTCTTGCACGAAAAAAACGCAGGAGAGAACAACAGCATCAAGGCGCCAATCTGCAGCAGCCACGAAATTTTTATTTTCATTTTGGTTTAATTTTTTGAAGTAATATTGTCCGCACAATTATTTTCCAATGGCAAATTAACACATAAACTCACACAAAAAAAAATGAAAAACATTGTAACCTACCTTCTTACTGCATCCTGCCTCATTGGGTTCACTTCCACAGGGGCATATTCACAGGAAAACAAACCCAAATCGCAGGAAAACAAAAAAACAACTATAGATAAGCCAACACCCGCCAAAGCCGGACACAAAGTGAAAATCAGCACGGGTTATGGAGACATGATAGTGCTTCTCTATGATGAAACCCCGCTGCACAGAGACAATTTTCTCAAACTCACCAATGAACATTTCTTCGACAGTTTGCTGTTCCACCGTGTCATCAAAGGATTCATGATTCAGGGCGGTGACCCGCAGTCGAAGAATGCAGGACCGGGACAAGGGCTTGGCAGCGGAGATGTGGGCTACACGATTCCCGCAGAGTTTAACGCGAAATTAATTCACAAGAAAGGAGCGCTTTGCGCAGCCCGCAGAGAAAATCCGGAGAAGGAAAGCAGCGGATGTCAGTTTTATATCGTGCATGGAAAACCTGCTCAGGATTCGGAACTTGACATGTTCGACAAAAACCGGCAGACAAAGTATACTCCGGAACAACGCAACATTTACAAGACCGCAGGCGGCACGCCTATGCTCGATATGAACTATACTGTGTTCGGTGAAGTTGTGGAAGGATTGGATGTGATTGATAAAATTGCAGCCGTTCAAACCCAGCCGGGCGACAGACCCTCGCAGGACGTGCGCATGAAAATCACGCCCGCGAAATAATTTCCTTGTTGTTTCTTTTCCGAGATGGATAAAAATACTGTCAGTAAAATTCTTGATGAGATAAAAAATTTTAATCCGTCAACCGCTGCCGAACTTGAGCAGTTCAGAATAAATTATCTTGGGAAGAAAGGAATTGTCACCAATCTTTTCACGGAACTCCGAAGCGTAAAACCGGAAGAGCGTAAGGAAACAGGGCTGTTGCTGAACGAACTGAAGACATCTGCCG
>DATDOJ010000457.1:0-3324 GCA_035293345.1 Bacteroidia bacterium | reverse complement strand
GAGGTTGGTGATAAGGTAATAATTTGTGAGTATAGCATAGGCATTCTTACGCCTACGAACTTCAATATCTCATTCGAACAAGTATAATTATCAACATCTTAATGCTTATTTTTACTTTTTTAATTTCGCAAGAGGTCTAATTATGGTTTGCGGTGCAAAGCAGTACATTGATATTCATTTTGTGAAAGGACATTTGCCCGGGAAGTTAACTCCGTCCGGCTCACTCGGACAATGGAAAGAATCTTTTGAGGAAGTGGGCTTTTTAAAACTGCACCGCAGCCGCTTGGTAAACCACAAACATATTCTTGATTGTGACGGCAGCACCTATTTGCTTAAGATAACCGATGGGCATGATTTCACCATAGAGAAACCATACAGGGAAAAGTATCATGTTTATTTTCATGGGAAGTGAAATACATAAAGAATAGATATTTTTACAAAAATAAAATCAGCAAATGGCAGCGCACTATCTCATGGATGTTCTTGACCCGGAACAAATGGCGAAAGAATGGAATGAACTTCCCTCGCGGGCAGATGAAATAAAAAAGCGTTTCGCTGCAATGGCAAAATATTTCATGACCATTGAAAGTGACTTCACACTGCTCGAAACGCGTGTTGAGCAATGGAATGCATGGGAGAAAGACAACAAGAACGATGAGCAATCGGAAGGTCGCGTCATTCCTTTCAGCCCTGAGAAAAAAAAAGCGAAGCCCGCGCAGGAGGAAACAAAAAAGGAGCAGGACAATGAGCCGGTCATCAAAGCGATGGACGAACTCACCGTTCCTTACCTTATAGAATACATAACAGGTGTAATGAGATACATAGCTGCCGTAAGGAAAGGATTCGTTAATCACCGCACCACTGTGAGCACCGACCTCGATGAACTCATTGACAAACAAAGGTACGGTATCATGACTGAAATGTACGGAATACTGACGGTGTTCAAGAGAGATTGGAACAACCCGGAGCGCCTCGGTTATTTCAGAAAGGGAAAAGAGCTTTTTATTAATTCGCTCGACAGCTTTTCCAAAGCGCTCGATTCCGAGCAGAATGTATATGATGCTTATTACAACACGATGGTTCCGCGAATGGAGCAGTTCGAAGGCGTCTCTACCATGGTGAACGGATTATATACTGCGGCAGATAAATACATGCGGCAACTGATTGCCAATCCTGAAAAATTTGAGGAGAGCGAAATAGAGGACTTGCTCGGAACGCTCATAAGGATTGTGAACCTGTTGGCGGGTTACCGCTGGCATGTGCAGGAACTCAATGCTATTGCGCTCAACATTCTCTTCTTCCACGCGCGCGAACTCAACCTACTCTCGCGTATGCACACGGCTCACGCAATTGCGCTGGAATATATTTTAAAAGACGAGAATAAGTAGCAAGCCGAATGCGGACTATTATTGTCTGCATGCTGACCGAAAACGTCAGCAAAGGATAAGAAAATTTTTGGGGAGGCGGGTTGAATTTTTTTTCAGCAGCAAAGATGCGTTGCTGCTTTCATCACTCCCATGTTTCATAGATGTGTTGTTCCCAGGTCGGCAGGTCACTTTTGAGCTTGTCATAACCCGGAGCATACATGTTTGCTATACCGAATTTTTTATTTTTCCTTTGCCATCCCCCCTGCGCATGTCCAAGCGTTTGATTTACCAATGCATTAAACATAATGCGTTTCATGGAGAAGGATAGCGGAGCGCTCACCTTGTAGGTGCTGTGCGTGGTGAGTTCGGCAATAACTTCATGGTCACTTTTTCTGAACAACCGGAGCAATATTTCAATCGTCAACTCATCGTTTTTACTGTCTGCCTTTTTTAAGGATGAATTGCATACCATCGCCCACTCTGTTTCTGATGGCAGAATAATATCCTTCTCCTTCATTCCGGGATTCCGGTAATAATGCGGAAAGAGAATGCTTAACACACTGTAGGTTGCAGATTCATTTCCACTCATCTTTAATCTGGTCTCTAATGCTTTTCTGAAATTGGTCCATATTCTGAACCGGGGGAATCAATTTTGCCAGCGGGCTTCCCTCGTGAATTGCCGCGTATGTTCCCTGGAGATTCCACAGTGAAATATCAAGGGCGAGATTCACCATTTCTGTTTTTGTCCGCAAATCTTTTATCTCCGTTACGGTAAAAAAATTATATGTCTTTATTTTCACGATGGCTTCCTTGTTATCGTCATCCGTTAAATAGAGCATGTAAAATGTTTCCGTGGTGATGCCTTTTTTATTTGACATAGTGTCTTCTATCCAAAACGTGAACGATGTTTCCCACATGACCTTTTCATGTAAATCGTTAAAATCAGTAACTGCCGGGTTCACATAATTTTCGAAAACCGCCAGATCCACTAACTCGTAACTGATTGCTTCAGCCATTTGCTTTTAGGAGAGCGGCAAATATCAGGGAAATATTTTTATGGGAGCGAAATGAAAATTATTTTTCGGGAAATGCGCTGCGCGTAAATTCTGTTACGGAAGTTTCTTTATTATTTTCACGGGAGGTGATTTTGAAAAGTAAAAGAAAATGACAAAAATATTTTATTATTTACCCCTATTCTCTATTCCTTAATTTCTGCATTGCTTTTCTTACTTCTTTTACTTCCGAATTCTCTTCGTTAATTTTCTTTATTACAAATCTTAGTATGATGTCAATTTGCTGCGCCATATCAGAACATTTATCATCAGAAAATTCATGGATGCCTCCAGAAAGTTGATTGTGTAATAACTTAAAAGGATTATCACCCGACTCTTTTAACGAGTTAGGAAGATAATCATAAATACCATCAATTAATTTTTCCATGACGTGCTTCTGCCTGTACTCATTTAAGAGGTTATTTATATTTTCTTTCTCAGGACTATCAATCTGCGCAAGAGCTTCAATAATTCTTTCAATTTCATTTTCTACTATTCGCCTCAAGTAAGCATGAGCACCTATGCCATAGTTCTGGGAAAGACACATTAAGGCATTCTTATAATATTCTTTATCTTCTTCATTAAGGAATCTGAGTATTTCTTTATCTGGAGTTATTGCATAGGGTGGGTACTGCCCTATCTTTTTAACAAATTGCTTGAGCTCTTTGTATTGAGCCGAATGTGGGTTTAAGGGAATTGGCTTGCTGCTCTCTGAACTTAATATAAAATGAACTTTATATTTTTCACACTGCTGGCAAGTTGCTGAATAGTGTTGAAAGAAAAAAGCTTTCTTAGTTAAACTATCATAGGTGTCAAAAAGCTTTCTTATCTCAGCATCAGGTTTATAATTTTTTATGAATTTATACCAATGCTGATTGAAAATACGTAAGATTGACAATTGACAG
>DATDOJ010000456.1:0-11150 GCA_035293345.1 Bacteroidia bacterium | reverse complement strand
GATAACGTTATTTGCTTCGCTCCCTAACTGGGGACTGCCACGGATAGAATTTTTCACTTTGCTCTCCGGGCAGGTAAACCTGTTGATAAATTCTTTTTGCAACTTCATGTCGGGCGAACCGGAAAATAAATAATTTTGGATTTATAAATCATCAAAAAAAATATAACTTCAAATCAAAACAACATGGAACATCGCACATGGACATTCCTGATGAATCCTTTTCTTGACGCAGCAAGAAAGAGCCGCACCCGCGCCATAAAAATTTCTACGTGGACCGATGGCGCGCTCTTCGAGCGGCAAGCCGATGCATTCTTCGGACCGCTCTATCTCTACTATCATCCGCTGCATCTTGCGCTGATGCAGGAAGATGCCGAGTGGCTTTCGCAAAAGGGCACGCAGAAAGGCGCCACCCAAACGGTGGATGAGCTGTTCGATGACCTGAGCCCGAAAAAAATCACCGAGTGGGACCGCATGGTGGATAATATTTTTAACCGCGGCACCCCGGAATACACAGCCGTGTTTCCGCAGGGGCACAAGCTGTTTCAAACGGGCAGCAAAGACGAGCGCATTTCGGCAGTGCAGGCGCTGAGTGAAACGCTCGGTGCGCCCACCGCGCCTCCGGGTTTCGCGCCCATCAAAACAGACGTGGACAGTTTCCTGGGGCAGTTGCTTGGCAAGCGCGCCACGCAGACGGGCGAAATCAGCCGCACCGCAACCGAAAGCGATGAAACCACCGTGGCTTCGGCAGCCGCCATGACGGGCTTGTATAAAATCCTCGGCAAATGCATTGACCAGTTTTCAGACAATCCTACTTCTATAGAACCCATCTTCGATTTGCAAACCATCCGCAACTTTCAGCAAACGGAATTCACAGGAACGGTTGCCGTTTCATCTACAAAAAATATTGCCAAGCGCACGCTGCCGCCCGATGTGCGCATGCGCATAAAAGTGCTCACCTCGCAGCCGCTCACTTTCTGGTTTGCCGATGAGAAGAACGACCCGGTGGGTGCCGTGTCGTTCACCGTTCAGGGGCTGGAGGAGGAAGAAGTTTCGTCTTCGCAGCTTGGCAATGTTCCCGCGGCAACCTACCTGAAGGTGCTCAACACCAGCGCGCTGGTGGAGGGGCAGTTTGAGGTGGAGATACTATAAATAGTTTAGTGGTTTAATAGTTCATTGGTTCATTAGTTGTTTCATCGCACTACCAATGAACTTACATAAAAAAACTATCAGGTCGGAGGGAAAAAAAAGTATCCTGTCTGATGCTTCGACAATGAGCCATGCTGAAATATTCATCGCCTGACAACATAAGTGTCGTATGTTGATATTTCGTGAATATGCTGCATAAACCCCACCTCCGTTAAAGTCATTCGGGGAATGGCGCATAAGGACTGACAAACCGGAAAGACGGACGCAATAAAAAGTGTCCCGCGGGAGTGACGGGACACTTGCTTTAAAAATATCTTTGAATAGATATATCACATGCCGGAAGCATCACCGAAAATAGTTGAACTCACACGGGAGAGGAATGAATTGATTGAGCAGAATGCACTGCTTGAGAAAAACAAAAGCACATGGGCACTCAGGATTAATGAAGTAAGCAAGACGCTGGCATCATTATCTATTCAGGAGAAAGGGAATTATTCCCAGCTCAATCTTTATAGCAATACAAGAAGCTGGTTGCTGTGCAACCTGGATTTATTCACCATACCCATGAAGACAATTACAGGAAAAATAAATCATCTCGCCTGGCGAATCGAAAATCTGAAGAAGATGAATGAGGGAGGGGGATGAAGGTCTGAATGATTTGAGTCCTTTTATATTTACAGTAAGCTCAAGAGCTGTTTCATGCTTTCAGAAAAACCATTAAGAATACGGCAGAGCATCTCTTTTATTGTTGTGCTGCTTGCCGGTGCGTGCCTGTTTTTCCTGAACCGGAAATCCACCATTGACTGGAGCGAGGATAATGCCGCATTCATTCTCCAGGCGAAAGCAACGGCTTCAGGGCATCTGCAATCGGAATATAAATTTGTTTATGACGACAACTGCATAGAGACGGGACCCGCCATTTATCCGTGGGGATTTCCATTAGTGCTGTCGGCTGTATATCCGTTTGCTGGAAAGGATATTTACTCATACATAATTCTTATGCATGTCATCCTCGTGCTGGTTTTGTTACTGCTCTGTTTTTATATGCGGAAATTCTTTGCTCCGGCTGTGGCTGCTCTTCTCGTTTTGGTTTTTGCTTTTAACCCGGAAACAGTAATCGAAAAGAATGATATCATGAGCGATTTGTTTTGCCTCTTCCTGATATTGATTTTCCTGTATATGTATGAAAATATTCATTCGCGAAAAATTACTCTGTGGCTATCGGCATTCCTGCTGATGCTGATAGTCAACACACGGGTTCTTGGCTTCTGTCTTGTGCCTGCGATTTTCCTGTATGAGATGTTCGCTGATTCAGCAAACAGGAGACAACGGTTGTTGCGTTCGACACTCTTGGTTTTCCTCGCGATGATATTTTCCATTGGCTTCAGCTTTTTTATTTCCGGTTCTTCGGTCTACAGGTATGTCGGTTATTTTATTCAATACATAAAATTCGAGTGGTCAATGTTAGATGTCATCAGCAATGGAGTTGGTTACCTAGTTTATGCTTTAGATTATTTTATCCCGAAGCATGAAACCTGGCAGTGGGCAATAATTCCAATCCGGATATTCACTCTGCTAAGCGTGCTGACGGGTGTTTGGCAGCATATAACGTTAAGGAAGTATAACGTATATTCGTTTTTTATTCCGGTTTATCTTATCGTGATAATTATTTTTCCTTTTCATTATATTGTAGAAAGATATTTTTTCCCTGTGGCGCCTTTTATGCTGCTGATGATGCTCACCGGATGGGAATATGTTTTGCAAAAGCTGAGGTTGAATAAAAATATTTGCATTGCATTTCTTTGTGTAGCACTTGCGGGATACTATCCCAACCTGAAATACCTGGCATACCATAAAGCAGAACCGGATGGTCCTCAGACAATCGAAGCTACAGAGGCGTGGCATGCAGTCAATCAGTTTACCAATGAAACAGATACAGTATGCACTCACTACCCGCGTGCGCTGATTTTTTTTACCAACCGCTTCGGACGCACGCTGTGTAACAACGAGGCATTCACTCCGACATATATTTTGAATGACAATTCTAACAGGAAAGTATATGACCAGATGGAAACAACAAGATATTCCTTGCTGTGGAAAAATGAGCGGTTTGAATTGTATAAGCTGATGATGAGAAATTGATTTTAATTACATTCATGACAGTACAGGAAACTCTTTTTTAAAGGGAATATTTGATGTAATTTTGCAACGAACCCCGCGCATTGAAATTCTACGAACGCATCCCCGCACTACTTTTGCTCGAAGACGGAACTCTTTTCACCGGCAAGGCAGCCGGCAAAATAGGAACTGCTTCGGGCGAGATTTGTTTTAACACCGGCATGACGGGCTACCAGGAAATATTTACAGACCCTTCTTATTACGGGCAAATCCTTGTTACAACTAATGTTCACATCGGCATTTATGGAACGCATCTCGAAGAAGTGGAATCGGACTCGGTGAAGATTGCCTCGCTCGTTTGTCGCAACTTCAGTGTACATTATTCGCGCAAGGTTGCTGTTGCTTCAGTCGAAGAATATTTTATCGAACAGAATCTTGTCGCCATTGCTGATGTTGACACACGCGCACTGGTTCGCCACATCCGCGACAAAGGAGCGATGAACGCAGTGGTGTCGTCTGAAATAACGGAAGTTGAAAAACTGAGAGAGATACTTTCAGCCGTTCCTTCCATGGCAGGATTGGAACTCTCATCTAAAGTAACAACGAAGAAACCCTACATCACCGGAGATAAGAATGCAAACTATAAAGTTGCACTGCTCGATTTGGGTGTAAAGAAAAATATTATCCGCTCGCTCGTTGAGCGCGGATGCATGGTGCAGGTGTTCCCGATGAATACTTCTTACAAAGAAATGAAAGCATGGGAGCCGGACGGGTTCCTTCTTTCCAACGGTCCCGGTGACCCTGCTGCGTTGACAGGCGTTGTTGAAACCGTGAAGCAGATTCTGGCTGACAACAATCCGCTGTTCGGCATTTGTCTTGGACAACAGGTGCTGGCGCTTGCCTGCGGAATTCCTACGTACAAAATGTTTAACGGACATCGCGGCATCAATCATCCCGTGAAAAATCTTTTGACGGGCAAATGCGAAATCACTTCGCAGAATCACGGCTTCTCTGTGAGCGAGGACGCGATTAAGAAAAATAAAAATGTTGAAGTCACTCACATCAATCTTAACGACAACACGATAGAAGGATTCCGTGTTAAGGATAAGATTGCTTTTTCAGTTCAGTACCATCCTGAAGCGTGCCCCGGTCCGCACGATTCGCGTTATCTCTTCGACCAGTTTGTAGCTTCCATGAAGCGGGTTGAAGTTTCCGCGTAAATTGTTTCAGAAAATTATTCCTGCAAGGCGGAGTTCTTTGCCTTTGTATGCGGGGATAACGAGCATGTTTTCATTCACCTGCTTCGAAGCGGATGGCATGATGTAAACATCCTGCTCTTCGCTGAACAGCGCTGAACTTTTCTCGCTGCCGAGAATATCGGTGTTGTTTTGAAGCACCTGCGTTCTGCGTTTGAGGAAACGGTTATAGATGCAGTGAATCTTTCCTCCTGCAATTGCCGAAGTGTAGGAGAAGAAAATATTATCATCATCATCGGAGGTCTGTTCTTTCTGAATCACGTTAGACCAAAGCAGTGTTCCGTCCTTGTTCACGGAAAGCTGAATGATGTTGTCGCGGTGATAATACTTTCTTGAAATGTAGGTTCTGAGGTAGTAATCGTAATAAGAATAGTCGGAGGTGTAATTCGATTCGGCAACGATAACAGCACCACCATCCCTGCGCAGGATAATTTTATCAATGGAATAATTCACCAGCTCGCGGTTATAATTTTCTTTTTGCTCTCTTAAAAATTTATAAAGGAAGGAAGGAGCGAATGATGAAAAACGAATTTCATTTTTTGCTGGCGATAACAGGTCGAGATGATAGTAGAAAACTCCGGCAATTGAATATTCCGTTTTGTCGGAATAAAATCCTGTCACAACTAATTTATGATTCAGTTCATCAACGGCAACACCGGCATCGGTGAGGAAATGCTCTATGCCGCGGATTTCGTATTCATTCCAACTGTCATTGATGGCTGGCTTACAGAATAAGGTAAAGAAATTCCTGTCCACATCACGGCTTCGCTTTTGAGAATCGGTTTTGACGCCAAACAAAAAAATATCTCCGCTGTTGCTCACCTTAAATTGGTGGGGATTAAAATATTTCCGTGATAAAGGTATATGCAGCATGTTTTTCTTCAGGACATGCAGTGACGAATCGCAAAGCAATACCGCATAACGCTGTTCATTGCTTTCTGATTGTGTCTGATAGGCGATAAGAAAATAATTCCTGCCCTGGGATGCAGTAATGAAACAGGATGTTTCATTGTCAACAGAATTAATTTCCTCTTCGGCAACGGTGTTGTATGAAGTATCTGCCGTGCCTGCCTTATCAAACGAGCGGGTGAGGAGACGGAATTTCTTTTCTGCTTTATTCCACTCAGAGGAAATTTCTTTCAGGTAATTATCAACGCTGACAAAACAGATAATCCGTGTATCTTTTTTACCTGCAACCACAGCTTTTTCCCACAACAGGCGCATATCGTAATCATAAAATGAAACAAGAAAACGATTGTTGCGGTACGAATATATTTCATTCTCGTTTTCCACTGGGTGATTGCTTCGGACGAAATAAAAACCATCTTCATTCTGCCCTGTTACTTTCGGATAAATCAGCTTCGATGATTCGGAAAGAGGAAGCGACCAAATAACTTTCTGGGCGTTTGACGCGAAGGCAGATATGATAATTAACCCAAGCAAAAAAGCATACTGTCTGAACATAAAACCAAAAGTAAACAATAGCGCGGAATGATTTTCAACAGAATGAAATCTGATTATATTTGCGCTCCCAAAAATTCGGGAGCATAGCTCAGCTGGTTCAGAGCATCTGCCTTACAAGCAGAGGGTCACAGGTTCGAACCCTGTTGCTCCCACAAGTAGAAAAGGTCAATCGCCCGATTGACCTTTTTTTATTACGGCAGGGGAATAATTATTTCCTGTTTCCGAATAAACGCAGCAGCATCAGGAACAGGTTGATGAAATCGAGATAAAGATTTAACGCACCCATGATGGAAAGCTTCGCTGTGTTTTCAGTTCCGTATTCAACGCCTTCGCCAATGCGTTTTAGCTTCTGAACATCATAAGCGGTCAAGCCGGTGAAGACAATGACACCGATAAAGCTGATGATGTAATCAAATCCGGAACTCTTTAGAAAAATATTGACAACAGACGCAATGATGATTCCGATGAGCGCCATAAAAAGTAATGAACCAAGTTTGGTGAGGTCGGTTTTCGTAGTGTATCCGGCAACAGCCATCAGACCAAACATTCCTGCCGTGGCGGCAAAGGTCAGGTAGATTTGACTTTGGGTATAAACAAGAAAGATAAAACTTAAGCTCATTCCCATAATCACAGAATAGATGAGGAACAGTAATGTCATCATCGTTTGTGATAGACGCTGAAATCCGAAACTCATGAGCAGCACAAATCCGATGGGTGCGAACATGACAAAATATCCAAGTCCGGTCAATCCTGTCTCACTCACAAGGTAGCTTAAATAAGAGGTATCTGTTCCGAACAGATAAGCGGTGACTGCCGTGATAGCCAGCGCTGCACTCATCCAGGAGAAGACGCTGGAAATAAAAGTGCGCGTCATTACAAGGGGATCTTGCCGGATTTGTGTGAATGTGTTTTCCATTTAAAGTTTAGAGTTTAGAGTAAGGGGTTAACGAAAACTGAGCTAGGGAAATTATTGTGAAAGTTTGGCAGAGATTAAGCGGATAAATTCCGAGCGGGTTTTTTCATCTTCAAGAAATTCTCCTGTGAAGGCAGAAGTGGTAGCTAACGAATTCTGTTTTTGAATACCCCGCATCAGCATACACAAGTGCTTGGCTTCAATAACAACGGCCACTCCGAGCGGATTAAGAGCGTCCTGAATGCAATCCCTGATTTCAGTGGTCAGCCGTTCCTGCACCTGCAGGCGTCTTGCAAACACATCCACAACGCGGGCAATCTTGCTCAATCCGACAATACATCCGTCCGGAATGTATGCCACATGCGCTTTGCCGAAAAAAGGAAGCAGGTGATGTTCGCACAAAGAATAAATCTCGATGTCTTTCACAATCACCATTTGCTTGTAAGAATCTTTGAACAGCGCTGACTTGAGAATTGCTGATGCATCAAGAGAATAACCGTGCGTAAGAAATTGCATGGCTTTGGCGACACGCTCCGGAGTTTTTTTCAAACCTTCACGCGAAACATCTTCACCAATGTCGCTTATGATGGAAGCATACTGCTCCGAAATTTTTTTAACGAGGCGTGGATTATACTGGTCCACCTTGGCGTAGCCGTCCATCTCGTTTTCTTCAATCATATTTTTGTCAATGCTCATCTTCGAATAACGTATTAATACGAATTTTTAAATTAGTTGCTAATTCAAATTTAATTTCCAAAATACTCTACGTAGTTTTTTCCGGTTTCCTGAATTTTTATACAGTGCAACTTACAGCCAAGTGAATGGAGCGGCTGCTCAATCTGTTTCCAGATGGCAACTGCAAGATTTTCTGTTGAAGGAAGAACGTCTTTCATAAAGTCAACATCGAGATTAAGGTTTTTGTGGTCAACTTTTGAAAGGACTTTCTCATTAATGACACTGCTCACTTCAGATAGGTTCGCTACAAAACTTGTATCCGGATTTATTTCTCCTTTCACTGTTACATACAAATCATAGTTGTGCCCGTGCCAGTTCGGATTAGCACACTTGCCGAATACCTCCAGATTTTTTTCATCGCTCCATTCGGCTCTGAAAAGTTTATGCGCGGCAGTGAATGTTTCTTTGCGTGTGATGTAAACCATAATTAATTTTAAGAGGGGCAAAGATAACAATAAGATACCTGTTGAATTCTATCTTTGTCCCTGTGAAAATCCTTATTGTTGCTGCTTCTGAAAATGAAATAAATCCGCTCAGGAATTTTATTGAAGTAGGTAAAATGCAGTCGTCCGTTGATATATTGATTACCGGTATCGGAAGTGTTGCAACTGCTTATGCGTTGACGAAACAGTTGCAGAAAAAAAAATACGACCTCGCGTTGAATTTTGGTTTGGCAGGTTCGTTCAATACCGATTTGGAAATCGGAAGTGTTGTCAATGTGACACAGGAGCATTTTGCAGACCTCGGGGCAGAAGACGGAGAGATTTTTCTGACGCTTGATGAAATGGGGTTTGCCGGAAGTAATGAGATAATCAATGAGTCAGAAATAAAAAATAAAGTGCTGGAATTAATTCCTCAGGTTTGCGGCATCACAGTGAACACAGTTCATGGTAATGAGATGAGCATCGAAAAAGTTTTTAATCGCTTTCATCCGAATTCAGAAAGCATGGAAGGCGCAGCGTTTTTGTATTGCTGCATGCAGGAAAAAATTCCATGTGCACAGGTTCGGGCAATATCAAATTTTGTCGAGCGAAGAAATAAGGACCGCTGGAATATTCCTCTTGCCATCGAACACCTGAACAGGAATGCAATAGAAATACTTAAGGCATTTGAAATATGAATCATAAACTATCCTTGGGTTTTTCTCCCTGCCCGAACGATACTTACATGTTCGATGCGATGGTGCATGCAAAGATTAATACCGAAGAATTGGAATTCGATGTGGTGATGGAAGACGTGGAAGTATTGAACCAGCGGGCGATGCATGGAAAACTTGATGTGACTAAAATAAGTTTCGCTGCATTCACCAAAGTGACAGATAAATATTCGCTCCTTAATTCCGGCAGCGCGCTTGGAAACGGAGTAGGTCCATTGCTTATTGCGAAGGACAACTCCCCTCTCCTTTGGAGAGGGGTTGGGGGTGAGGCGGTTGCCATCCCCGGAAAAAGCACCACAGCAAATTTTCTCTTCTCAATTTATTTTCCAGAAGCGAAGAATAAAGTGGAAATGCTTTTCTCCGAAATTGAAAGCGCAGTGCTTTCAGAAAAAGTGGATGCCGGAGTCATCATTCATGAAAGCCGTTTTACTTACGGGCAAAAAGGATTAAAGAAAATCTGTGACCTTGGGGAACTTTGGGAAAAGGAAACCAACCAGCCGATTCCTCTTGGCGGAATTGCAGTAAGGAGAAATCTTCCTGAAGAAGTTCAGCAGAAATTAAATCGTGTAATGCGCAGGAGCGTTGAGTTTGCTTTTGCTAATCCGGATTCAAGTTATGGCTATGTGAAGCTCTACGCTCAGGAAATGGATGAAGAAGTAAGGAGAAAACACATCGCGTTGTATGTAAATGATTTTTCGATTAGCTTGGGAGAAAAGGGCAGAAGGGCGATTGAAATTTTCTTTCAAAGAGCATTGAAGGCAGGAATGATAAGTTCTGTTCCTGAGAATATATTTATGAATCAAGCGGGAGAACTGTCCGCCAGATAAGAGGTTCCATCTGTCTTAAAAAAAAAGAACCCCGACCTGAAAGCCGGGGTAATAAATATCAGGTTGAAGTAACTGAATTTCCTGTTTGCTTATTTACTTTATCGGGTTTGCCATTCTGCGAATGAGAGCTTCATCAAGTTTTACAAACCACAGCAAGCCGTTTACGCCTGTGTTCTCAGCCGTGAACTGTTGCCACAATGATGTGAGCTTTTGAATTTTCTTGCGAAGGTCATCTGCCTTCAGCGCTGTCTTCAGGATTTTCATAAACAGTTCTGCCTGTACAAAGCGTTCACCTTCCTCGTCAATCTGCCTGCGCACACTTTGAATGAGCTGGTTGCACAAACCGTCTTCACCCATCATGCAGTATTGCAGCGCCTGGAAAAGTTTACATTCAACATCCGTGTGCAGATACTTCTTCATTGAAAGTTCGTTTCGCATTTCATTAATCACCTTTGCCGAACCGCTGTAATCGTTCTCATAGAATTTACATATAGAGAAAAACATTTTCACCGAGATGAAATGGAAATCTTCTCCCGGATCGGAATCGAGCGAATGTTGCAGTTCCTTGTTTATGTCCGTTAGCTGCGCCACATTGCCGTTGGCAAGAAAGCGTTCAATCTTCGCCTGCAGGTAACGAACAACCCAAAAGGCAAGAATTTTTTTCGAAGCCGTATCGGGAACCTCTTTGTTCACCTGCTCATAATGATAATCGGCTCGCGATGAGTTTTCTGTTTTCTGGTAGTACTCTAAGTAGAGCATGTCCGGCAGCAACCGGATGTTCTGGTAAAACGTATCCATCGGGTAGCTGTCGAATGTCTGTTTTATTTTTTGCAGTGCGTTGTCCAATTCCACTTCGAGCGATTTCAGATTTTCCCTGCGCGTGGTCAGCGCATTCAGGTAGGATGTGCGCACAAGGTTATGCAATACGAACAAACGGTGCGACATGTAGAGTTCAGCAAAGTTGGTGAGTTCGCGCATCGTTGCCTTCACCGCTTCGAGGTCGCTTTCATTTCTTGTGAGGAGATAAATGCCAAGTCGTTTTGTAAATTCAAAAAGGAAATCTTCTGCTTTAACCACGGCAAGCGAATACGCAACGTGTTTGTTGTAAAGCTTTTCGTAATAATCGTAGTCGGGTGTATAAAGATGCAGACGGGCAAGGGTTTTGTAAACCACAATGAGTTCGTTTGACAAATCATAATCGAGAAGTTTTTTCTCGAGGTCTGTCAAGGCGCGGGTTGTCACTTTCCGGTTCGAGGTGAAAAGCATGGCGGGTATGCGCCCCACTTCTTCCTTCAAAACAGAAATGGGGTTGTTTACTTTTTTTGAAAAGTAGGTTGCTATTTTTTGGTTCAGCCGCGACTTCATGGTATAATACGCGCTCTGGTTCACTTCGAGCTTTGCCAGCATCTGGCTGTCGTCATAATTTTCCGAGCGCGCTGCTTCGAGCAGGATGTAGGGCTTGCTGTTTTTGCCTCCTGCCACAGCATTGCGCAGCTCCTCATAATCCTTGTCGGTGAGCTTCTTGATGGTCTTGT
>DATDOJ010000455.1:0-4660 GCA_035293345.1 Bacteroidia bacterium | reverse complement strand
CCGACCCGGCAATAGTTATCAGTTACAAAAGAAATTCCTTAAGCATTGGTCCGAAAGTATTCCTTGTTAATTCTGGAACCATTGCCAGTGGTGGAAATTGGCGGGGACTGAGAGCAAATTATCAATACACTTTTATCAATCCTTCCCGCAAATGCAACTTGCTTTTGTTTTATGAGTTCTCTGCTATAAAGTATTTCAATGAAAGTTCAAGCGGATATGGTGATCACATGGTCACCAGAATTTCTTTTAAGAATTACATTAATCATGAAATTGGTATTGGAACTCGTTATAAATTGTTGAAGAGTTTTTATCTTAATTCTTCTTATGCTATTGGAATTTGCCTGAACAAATCATATACAACTATTAGCGGTCCTCTAATTTGTACCATTCCTTTTGACTTCCCGCCTTATTCGGTTAACCGCCTCACCGGTTTTTTTCGCGTAGGATTACAATATGATTTCAACTTATAACTTATAACTAACAACTCATCACTCCTAATGAAAAACCTTTCCCTCCTCTTCCTTCTCGCCACGCTAATTTTTTCCTCCTGCAACAAAGATGATGATGAAGTTGCCGATGCCATCGCCTGCTTTTCGGTGGATGCAACACAAAGCACTGACTCAATGCACAGTTTTCTTTTCGACCAGTGCGCGACTATTTATGATTTGTCGTACTGGGATTTTGATGACGGGCAATATTCTTCCAATCCTAATCCCGCTCATGTGTTTGAGCATTACGGAACATACAATGTGACGCTCACCGCTACTAATTCCATCAGTCATTCGAGTTCTGTTACACACACCATTGTCATCGGGCATTATTCATTAGACAAAATTGTTTTCACCGAGGCGACTACCAACATCGCTTATCCGAAATGGCTTCACTTTTCTCCTTTGAATGTTGTTGACTCGGTGAACAACCCGGGACTGCTGCCGTGGACTCATGATTTTCCGGATGACCCGAGTTATGACTTGCTCGATTCGGCTAATTATGTTTATGCCGAGCAGAGCACTTCAAATATTTCTTCGCAGGGCTTCACGGTTTTTCCTTCCATGGTTTCCAATAACAGGTACAACGCTGTGATTGATTTGCTGGGCGACACGGCTCGCATCACGTTGTACTACAAATTTGTTCCACGTTAATTAATTTACATTTGCAGTAGCAAAAAAAATTCGAACATGGATATTACAACAGCAAAACTTAATCTTATAGAGTGGCTCATTAAAGTGAAAGACGAAACCATTCTCAGTAAAATTGAATTGCTCCGCAATACAAATGCGGAGCGGTGGGATGAACTCACTCCCGGACAGCAGGCAGAGATTGAAGAAGCATTCACAGAACTCGACAGCGGGCACGGAATCGCTCACCATGAGGTGATGACGAAGCTGCGCAAGCGATGAATAGAATAATATGGTCTCCAAAAGCTGTTGCTTCGCTTCAGAAGTTGATAGATTTTGTGGAGACAAAATGGGGAACAAAACCCGCAGACAAACTGCTTGATGAAATTGACAGAACGGTTGAGCGCATTTCACTAAATCCAAAAATTTATCCTCTGTTTTCTAAAAAGAAAAATCTTAGGCGTTGCGTGATCGCACGAAAGACGCTTTTATTCTATCGGGAAAAATCAAACCGTATTGAAATTGTTGTGCTCGTTGACTCAAGACAGAATCCAAAAAAATATTTTATCTGATGCTCGCATCACGCTTCACTATAAATTTGTTCCGCGCTGACTCAGACATATTCCCGTGCTTCCGAAAAGGGTTCCCGAATGTCCGAAAGTTACTTCCGGACTTCCGAATGAGTCATTCGAGTATCCGAATGTGTCTCCCGGACATCCAAATGCTTCTTTCGGATATTAGAATGTGGCTCTCGGATATCCGAATATATCTTTCGGACATCCGAATGCCGCTCCCGACTATCCTAATGCTTCTTTCGTATATCCGAATGTGACATTCGGAGATTAAAAATTCATCAAAAGGCGTAAATTAACACTTAAAAGGCAAATACAACTTAAAATTATAACTCTTTAACCTCCCATCACCATGAAACCAACAAAACTAATTTTCATTGCTTTAATGTTATGCTGCATCAGCATGTTGCTTGCACAAACTGCGGAGCATAAGACGTATGATTATATAATTATTTTGGCAGACATAATAAGTCCAACCACGCTTTACGTGTCCAACAACGCAGAAAAGTATGAGGAAATTAAAATAGATAAACGAGATGAGAGATTTGATTATACTGAGGTAATAAAATTCATCAAGCGATATGAAAAGGAAGGGTATGAAATTTCCCAGAGTAATATTTCAACGACCGAACGAATTTCGGGCAGTATGTTTTTTTTCTTACTCCGCAGGGAGCAGAAGAAATAATTCTTGTTTCTCTGTGCAACTCCGTGTCCTACGTGCCTCCGTGTTGAAACTTTTTTTAAACATTTAATCAGGAGATACTACTCTTCATCACCATAACAGAAAAAAGGCGGCACAATCTTCTATCTTCGCGCACTCAAAATCACAACCGCCATTCGTAATTCGTATTTTAGTATAAATTCGTATTTCGAAGGAATCAATAACTAATAAATTGTAATGCAATCCATCCGCAATATCGCCATCATCGCCCACGTTGACCACGGAAAAACCACACTCGTTGACCGCATCCTCCAGCAAACCCACATCTTCCGCGACAACCAGGATATGGGCGACCTCATCCTCGACAGCAACGACCTGGAGCGCGAACGCGGCATCACCATCGTAGCCAAAAATGTTTCTGTCACCTACAAAGACGTTAAGATTAACATCATAGACACCCCCGGTCACGCTGACTTTGGCGGAGAAGTGGAACGCGTGCTCACGATGGCAGACGGAGTGCTCCTCCTCGTTGATGCTTTCGAAGGTCCCATGCCTCAGACACGGTTTGTGTTGCAGAAGGCACTCAACCTCGGCTTGAAACCAATTCTTGTTATTAATAAAGTAGATAAACCTAATTGCAGACCAGACGAAGTTCACGAAGCAGCGTTCGATTTGTTCTTCCATCTCGATGCCACCGAGGAGCAATTGAACTTCCCCACCATCTACGGCTCGTCAAAACACGGATGGATGAGCACCGACTGGAACAAACCAACGGACGACATCAGCGTTCTGCTCGACACGGTCATCAGCTATGTGCCGCCCGCTCCGCATCACGAGGGAACTCCGCAAATGCTCATCAGCTCGCTCGACTATTCATCGTTTGTCGGGCGCATAGCCATCGGAAGATTATACAGAGGAATATTGAAAGAGAACATGCCCGTGTCATTGGTGAAACGCGATGGAGCAATTTCCCGCTCGCGCATCAAGGAGCTGCATATTTTCGAAGGCATGGGGCGCAAAAAAGTTCAGGAAGTAAAGTCGGGAGACATTTGCGCTGTCGTGGGATTGGATAATTTCGAAATCACCGATACCGTTGCCGACTTTGAAAACCCGGTGGGCTTAAAAACAATTCCCATTGACGAGCCAACAATGAGCATGCTCTTTACCATAAACACATCTCCCTTCTTCGGCAAGGACGGAAGGTTCGTTACATCGCGCCACCTGCGTGATCGCTTATATAAAGAGACAGAAAAAAATCTTGCGCTGAGAGTTGAAGACACATCTTCGCCCGATTCATACACCGTTTACGGGCGTGGAATCCTTCATCTCTCCATTTTGATTGAAACCATGCGCAGGGAAGGATATGAATTGCAGGTGGGACAGCCGCAGGTCATTATAAAAGAAATTGACGGGCACAAGTGCGAGCCGATTGAAACGCTTATGGTTGATACACCCGCTGAAGTGGCAGGCAAGGTGATTGAAATAGTCACGCAGAAAAAAGGAGAACTCCTTGTGATGGAACCCAAAGGCGACCTCCAGCATCTGGAATTTGAAATTCCCTCACGCGGAATCATAGGTCTGCGCAATGCAGTCCTCACAGCAACAGCGGGAGAGGCAACTATCGGGCACCGCTTCAAAGAATACCAGCCGTTGAAAGGAAATATTCCCGGACGAATCAATGGTGTGCTCATCTCAGGCGACAACGGAACCGCAACACCATACTCCATTGACAAACTCCAGGAGCGCGGAGAATTTTTCATTGACCCGGGACAGACAATTTACATCGGGCAGGTGATTGGCGAACACATCCGCCCCGGAGATTTGGTGGTGAACGTGATTCGTGCCAAGCAGCTCACCAACATGCGCGCATCGGGCAGCGATGAGAACGTGCGCATCACACCAAAAATAAATTTCTCGCTCGAAGAAGCGATGGAATACATCGAGAGCGATGAGTATCTCGAAGTAACACCGAAAGCCCTGCGCCTCCGCAAAATATTTCTCGATGAAAACGAGCGCAAGCGCAGAAGCAGAAGCGTAGTAATGAATTGAGCAGACAATTAGCGGATTGAAGAATACTCACCTTGGAGAATATCTGTAAATATCTTTGCGATGCAGGAAGCGTACACCTGACCTGCTTCTTCTACAATTCCAATCCTGTATTCACCTATTCTTATCCGGTAATGATTTTTTATTCCCTGCAATTTTTTTATTCCTGAAATTTCTCTTAGCGCTCTGGCGTTTTTAACATTGTCAATACAGTCAGCAATGCGATAAAGAATTTTCTTGTCCTGAATTTGGCGGGTGTCTTT
>DATDOJ010000454.1:0-7563 GCA_035293345.1 Bacteroidia bacterium | reverse complement strand
AAGTATATCCTAACCCCGCCTCGAACCAGGTTTCTGTTTATGTAGAAGATTATAATGGCAGCGTGCAGTTGCAGGTTGTCAATGCTCTCGGGCAGCAGGTGTTCAATAAAACGGTTGAACTGAACGGAGAAGAAATTTATTCGCTCGATGTTTCTGCCCTTGCAACGGGAATGTATAAAGTGATTTTGATTAACCATTCCGACTTAAGCACAGGAACATTCATTAAAGAATAATTACAAACCAAAAAATATTAACTCATAAAACCAATCAACATGAAAACAAATTTAACCATCCTCTGCCTGCTCCTGTGGAGCGCAGCAACGTTTGCGGCAAAAGGCATAATAAAATTCCCAATAAGCGGTGGCGGTAATGCCGGCTTGATTTTAATTTCCAATAACGAGGGCTATGGTGGAACCGATGCGGATGCGGGAGAATTAATTTCTTTTACCGAACTCAACAATTTTCCTGTTGGCACGGCAGTGACATTTGATATTCTTCCTGGTGCCCATCCTGACGACCCGCCAAGTGGCACCCATGTTTTACTGGCTATAGATGTTGTAGGCACTTTAATCACCGCCAACCAAAGCGGAGCTCTGACCATTACCGCCAGCCAGGCATATACCGTTACCAATGGCGCACAGCTAAGCGGAAATATTACCCTCAACGGAGGTACACTTTATGTTACCGGGGGCGGCTCGGTAAACGGAAATTTAAATATTAACGGTGCCGGCTCTGTAATTGTGTGCGATGAAGGTGCCAGCGTGAGCGGAAGTAATTTTAGTGTTGGCGGTTCAGGAGCTAATACTGTTCTTAAAATAATTAACTCAACCGTGAATGGAAGATTTTCTTCTTCGGGAATTGCAAAAATTAAACTTGTCAGCAATGCTCACAACGGAAACGTTTCTTCCAATGGCGATGGAAATGTTACCATTACCGGAAATACTATCAGCGGTAATTTAAGTGTCAGCGGAGCTGTCTCATGCAATGTTTCCGGCAACACCGTAACGGGCACAACCAACACCCCCGGCTGCACCGGGCGTTTTGGTTTCGAAGCCGGTTCCAATGGTGGCATGGAAATTTTTCCCAACCCGGCAGGAAATCAGTTGGCAGTTCGCAATCTGCAGTTGGCAACGGGCGTCATCGAAATTTATGACGCGCTTGGAAAAAAAGTTTACGACAAACAACTGACCACTGACAACGAACAACTGACTATTGACATTACGCATCTCACTAACGGAATATATTTTATTCGGCATATTGCCGGTGACAGCGTTTCGGGTGCGCGGCTAACGGTGAGCAAATAAATTTCTTTCCGTGCGAAAGCAAGAGTCCTCTCCCCGATTCCCACCGGGGAAGGGCTTTTTGATTTTAAGACAGCGCCATCAGGAAAATGGTTGAGTCCATGCGTATTTCTTCGCTCATTGCCTCTCGCAGGGCTTCGCGGAACTGGAGTTCTTTCATGTGCGCGAAAATAGGGATTTCATTATTGCTTCTGCTTTCGCAAACGTCTTTCTGCACTAAACAAATAACAACATGTACTTATGCGCGAGAGCATCAGCTTGCCGGAATATTAACTTGTTTAAAAAGGAAATTATTGCTGAATTTCTCCGGCAAAAAACCAATACCACTATTGGTAGCACATCAATTGGCTTTCTTCATTAATTTTGACCATCGGAATTTCATAAGTAATCTGACTGAATAAATTTTATTTATTAACGCCCCTGACCATTAAATAAAATTATCTGAAAAAAAATTTCAGACCAAAAATTTTATAGGAATGAACCCTTCAAACAAAATCCGCGTTGTTGTTTTTGACGACAACTTATTTTTCCGCAAGGGCATTCATTTGCTTTTTGAGGACAAGATAGATTTAGAGCTTAACGGAGTTTTTAAAAATGCAAAAAATATTATCCGCGATGTAAAAAAATCATCGCCCGATGTGGTGCTGATGGATATTGACATGCCCGACATAAGCGGCATAGAAGCGCTGAAGAAAATCAAGAAGGACTTTCCTTCGCTGCCTGTAATCATGCTTACCGATTATGACGATGAGGATAAAATAACGGATTCATTCTGCGCTGACGCAGACGGATATATTCTGAAAACCTCCCCGGCAGAATGCATCATCAACGGTATCCGCGATGTTCACAACGGTGAATGCACGCTTTGTCCGCAAATGGCAAAACGGGTGATGGAACTTTTTGTCAAAAACAGCATGAGCGGCAAAGGCAATGTTGACTTCGGGCTCACTCCCCGCGAAGAAGCCGTGCTGAACGAACTGGTGAAAGGGCATCCGTACAAAGTAATTTCTCACGAACTCGGCATCACTTATGACACGGTGCGCGCTCACATCAAAAAAATTTATGCCAAGCTCGAAGTGAATACCATTTCGGGAGCCGTTTCCAAAGCGGTTAAAAATAAAATGCCTTCCTGAACCGAAACCCTGCAACAGCAGCAGGCATCGGGCTTTTCACGGGAAACCGCTTTAGGTAATACCTCATTAGGTAATTGACGCCCATTTCAGAGGCGGTTATTTTTGACGCGTTGATTTTTTCTGCCTGATTAAAATATAAAAGTGTTTCGGAAAATCTTTACGATTAAAAATCTGTTGATTGTGTTATGCATTATTTTTTTGTTTCTCACTATTTACGTTCTTATGATTTCAAAAATATTTCAGCATTGAATTCTCAATCATCAATAATCAATAATCAATAATCAATAATCAATAATTAATCTACCTAAAACCTTATGGTGTGCAGGTCAACCAAAAACCAAATCACATGAAAACGAAAATCAGTTTATTATTTATCGGATTATTGGCAGTCGTTACGGCAGCCGTAATCGGCATCAGCAGTTGCTCGAAAGAGGACGCTTCACCTACGGGGAGTGATTCACCGGGCATGAAGTATGTAGATGTCAACTTCCAAGGTTCGGGACAAAATTGCGTTCAGCTAACGGCAGGACAAACCATCAATGTAGGGTCAGTTTGCTTTGATGACGTTAATACAGATAATGTATCTGGTGACGATGCCTTGCAGGTTTGCTATACAACAACCGGCTGCTGGAAAATTGACGAAATCCATTTCTGGATTGGCACATCGCTGACAACAATGCCGCAAACCAGGACAGGCAACCCGATTCCCGGACAGTTTCCGTATGCATACAGCTTCAGCGGTGGGGTAACAACTTACTGCTTTACCATTCCGTTTAGTGTTCTTGGATGGAGCTGCCCGAATACCGTTTCCGGCAAGTATTTAATAGCTGCACATGCTGCCGTGCGCGACACATGCACTAATCAAACCCAAACCGGCTGGGGTGCTGGCGAACGTATAGTTACCAAAGGAAATTGGGCTACTTATTTTTCAATTTACATTACCTGCGATGATGCACCCCCTCCTCCTGATGATTGCGGATGCGAAACAGCATTCGGAAAATCATCTGCTGCATCAACTTGTTTCGACCAAATAAGCTGCACCGGGAATACGCCAAGATGGGGCTGGAGCAATGGTCCGTATACTTGCGGAACAACAGATGTATTAACCTTGAAGGCGGGAGCCGGAGGCGGTGGCACTTGCGGCACTGGAACTGATGTAGGAACCGTAACGGTTAATTACAATTGTAACGGAGACGTAACAGTAACCTATAATATGTCTACTACACCTGTAGGAACCTGTGCTGCTCCGAGTTTGGATGAGGTGCATATTTATGTAGGCACTACTCAGACCGCCATGACAACACAAGGATGCGGTACTGAAGCGAGTCCTTGCTGTACAATTTCCCCTGGGCAATTCGGGTGGACTGTTGATCTAAGCAATGCCACTACCTATTCACATACCTTCTCAGGCAATAGCGGTTCGATTTATGTTGTCGCCCATGCTGTTGTTTGCGGCTTACCGGATTAATCCATTTTTTTTAAGTTTAAAAAACCCCTCCCGTTTACCTGACGGGAGGGGTTTTTATTTTCTTATGTTAGGAAAAACTTATGGTTCATTTATAAAGGAAAAAATATTTTTACCTATACTTGCTAAAACTTTTAACAGGGAAAACCGATGAAGAAAAAAATATTATTTGCTGCGGTGTTTATGGCGCTCCTGTTTTTTGCGCCTGCATTTTTTCTGAGTGCGCAGACGCCCGCAAGAAACAGCAACAATCAATTTGCAGCGCTGCTGCTGAAGGTGTCAGAAAAGGATAATAAATATACAATAGAAAAAGGCGAAACGAAAATCGTGAACGGAGTTTACAAAACGCCCCGCGCTGCCATTGATGAGGGAAAAGAAAATGACCTGGTGTGTTTTATTTTAGATGAGCGAAACACAGCGGTGGATTCGCTGCTCATCCCCAATCCGCTCAGCATCCGTTATGAATACCCGGAGGATGAGAGGAACATCGGCACGGCAGTCATGAACAAAAAAGAAAACGAAATCATGGTGCGGTTTAATTACAACCCCGCGATGAAATATATTCTTATTAAAAGAATCGGGAAAGACGGAAGCATGGCAGCGCTCGCCACGCTCACGATAATGTAATACTGAATAACTGATGTTACACAAAAAGTAAAAATGTCTCGCAAAGTCGCAATGAACGCAAAGGAGCAAGTTCGCAGAGTTAAAAAAATCATGAATGATCCGTCAGTTGACGGACCTTGCGGGCTTATCAGTTTACGCACCTTGCGACTTTGCGAGAAATAAACTTGCGTAACATGAGTAAATAAAGTTTCCAACCTGAATTTTAAACTTATGAAACGATTGCATTCTCAATGGTTACTGCCGCTTGTTTTGGCAATTGCTCTTTGGCAGGTTACAGCGCGTGAGGTTTCTGCGCAGACCTTTCAGGTTGACACCATCTGGTACAGCGGCAGCCCCGATAAATATATTAATCTTGTTTTTATGGGCGATGGTTTTCAAGCCAGCGAGTTTGCGACCTATGCCTTGAATGTGCAAAGCTTTACGAACTATTTGTTTACTACTTCGCCCTTTATGGAGTATCAAAAATATTTCAATGTATTTGCCATCAATGTGCCGTCAACAGAAAGCGGAGCCGACCACCCGCGCACGGCTTCCGATTGCCCTTCTGCAACATCGCAGCCGGTTTTGTTTGTCAATACATATTTCAACAGCACTTTTGATTATGGTTCTATCCACCGGCTGTTAGTGCCCACAAACGGTTCTGCCATCAACACGGTATTGCTGAACAACTTTCCGCAATATGACCAAAAATTAGTGCTGGTCAATACGCCTTATTATGGCGGCTCGGGCGGAAGCACTGCAACGGCATCTTTACACAGCTCTTCTTATGAGATAATGATACATGAAATGGGACATTCATTCGCAGGACTTGCGGATGAATATTATGCAGGCGATGGGTACGCAGGCGAAAAGCCGAACATGTCGCAGGAAACTAATCCTCTTCTGGTAAGATGGAAAAATTGGATTGGCTACGGGGGTGTGGGCATTTACCAGCATTGCTGCGGAGGTAACTCAGCGCTGTGGTATCGCCCGCATAATAATTGCAAGATGCGGTATCTGGGTTCGCCCTTTTGCCCGGTGTGCAAAGAAAATATAATTGAAAAAATACATTCTGCCATCGGCACTCCTGTTATCAGTTCTCTGCCGGCTGCCAGTGAAATAAACTTTTGCTCGCATCCGGTTCAGTTCAGCATTAATACCGTGAAGCCGGTTCCCAATACGCTAAGGGTAAGATGGATTCTGAACGGAACAGAAATCAGCACCAATGTGGATTCGGTAATTATCAGTGCAGGGCAAATACATGCAAACGTTAATACTTTAAGTGCAGAGGTAGTTGATACTACTGCTTTGACAAGAGCCGATTCGCATTTGCAGAACCATGTTTACACTGTGGATTGGACTATCAATTACAATCCTTTGCTACTAACCATATCTCAAACCAGCGGATCGTGCAACGGAAACGATGGCTCCGCTACCGTTAATGCCACTGGCGGAGTAACGACCACAACTTTCTCAATGCTTGATGATTTGGAGAGTTCAAACACATGGACTTTAGTTAATGGTACGCAAACGAATAAATGGTTCGTAGGAACTGCTGCGCCTAATGGTGGAACTCAGTCAATTTATATTTCCAACAACAATTCAGCCAATGCTTACACTTTAAATTCAACATCCACCGTACATTTTTATAAGGATTTTACTTTTCCTGCTGGCGCAACTAATATTTCAATCCGGTTCGACTGGAAGGGATACGGAGAAAACCTGAATGATTATTTAAGAGTCTTCTTAATTCCGACCATAACAATACCTAATTCACCTTCTGCAGGAACAGAACTTTCTTCAGGACAAATAGGTAGCACCTATAATCTTCAAAGCAATTTTATAACAACAACTATAACCGGATTAGACGCGAATGCAGGGACTACAAAACGATTGGTATTCAGTTGGAGGAACAATAACAATGGGGGAACGCAGCCACCCGCAGCAATAGATAACATCGTTGTCAGTTATTCTGTTCCTGCAGGTTATACCTATCTATGGAGCAATACGCAAAGTTCTGCCACAGCAACAGGACTTTCGGGAGGAACTTACACAGTAACAGTAACAGATGCAATCGGATGTACAGCTACTGCCAGCGTTACGATAAATCAATCATCATCACTTTCGGCTGTTGTTACAGCGAGCGGACCTTTAACCTTCTGCCAGGGCGATGCCGTAACTCTTACTTCAAGTGCGGCAAACAGTTATTACTGGAATAACGCTGCCACCACTCAAAGTATTACGGTAACTTCCTCCGGAAACTACTTTGTTACCATAACAGATGTTAACGGATGTTCGGCAACATCATCTGTGACAACTGTAACCGTTAATTCGCCTGTGGCAGTAATAACTGCAAATGGCGCAGCCACCTTTTGTCAGGGCGGCTCTGTGACGCTGACATCAAGCCCTGCAAGCAGTTACAATTGGAATACCGGAGCGACAACACAAAGTATTACCGTGAATTCATCCGGAAACTATTACGTTACTGTTACCGATGCTTATGGATGTTCAGCAAATTCATCCGCAACCACAGTAACAGTAAATCCGCTGCCTCCTGTTCCTACAATTACTTCCGGTGGCGCGACAACATTCTGTCAGGGAAATTCAGTAACACTTACTTCAAGTGCGGCAAGCAGTTATTATTGGAGCAACGGAGCGACAACTCAAAACATTACTGTAACTTCATCAGGCAATTATTCTGTGACTATTTCAAATGCTTACGGATGTTTAGCAAGTTCATCTGCAACAGCAATAACAGTTAATCCTTTGCCAACAGCGACAATTACTCCAGACGGAGCGACTACTTTTTGTCAGGGCGGTTTTGTAACGCTTACCTCAAGCGCAGCCAGCAGTTACAACTGGAGTACCGGAGCAACTACACAAAGCATTACCGTGACTTCATCCGGAAACTATTACGTTACCGTTACCGATGCTTATGGATGTTCAGCAACTTCATCCGCAGCGACAGTAACAGTAAATCCGCAGCCACCTGTTCCTACGATTACTTCCGGTGGCGCAACAACATTCTGTCAGGGAAATTCAGTAACACTTACTTCAA
>DATDOJ010000453.1:0-2438 GCA_035293345.1 Bacteroidia bacterium | reverse complement strand
CATTCGGAACGCAGCGAGGGGAATAGTTCACGAATAATGAAACCGGCAGGAAGCAATGATGATACTTTCTTCGGTGACTTTGTAAATCAGACGATGCTCGTCAGTAATTCTGCGCGACCAGTATCCTTGCCAGTTATGTTTTAACGCTTCCGGTTTACCGATACCTTTAAAAGGGTCGTGGAGGATGTCTCGTATTAATTCATCAATGCGTTCAGCAATCTTCGGGTTTGTGCGAAGCCATTCCCGGTAATCGCGATAGGCAACGGAATCAAATTTAATTCCCCTCATTCTTCTTCAGGGAAGCCGGGTCAACAGAAATCAATCCTTCTTTTTTTTCTATGCGTTCAACCGCTTCATTGATATGACGCTCGTTGGCAGGATTGCTTTTGAGGTATTCCGTTGCATCCTGTTCCAATACGGTTATCTCAATTTCTTTTCCAGGAAATGCTTTGCGAATCTGTTCAAGCAACTGAGCGGTGAGTTCGTTTACGTTGAGCTTATAGGTAGTTATCATATCAAAATATTTTTCCCAAAGATAATTCTTATGAAAGTACGAAGCAAAAATTCTGTATTGTTAATCTGAAATCAAACCCCGTCCGCGTTCAGAAAGCGGTTCGGGGCTTTTCATTTTATAACACACCCCTAAATCCCCTCTCCCCAATGCTGTGGCTAATGCGCAGAGGGGACTTCGCGCTCACAGGAGGGTTGTGAAAATATAATCAGCCAAACATCATTTTTATATTTTTACGCTGACGATTTTTATGGCGGAAGAATATTTCAAAGCATGTTTGCTGTGCGGCTCGGAGAATGTTTCTCCGTTAAAAAAATATGTGCGTCATCATTTGGTGAAATGTTCTAACTGCGGTTTTGTTTTCAGCCGCAGGAAACCAACGCTGCAGGAGCTGCTGAGCATCTATGATTACTATCCTATTTTTCAAACTGTCTCGCCCATAACGCTGCAACGCTTTGATGATATTTTAAAACATCTTGAACCGTTCCGCAAGACGAATAACCTGATTGACATTGGCAGCGGTGACGGATATTTTTCCGAGCGCGCAAAGCAACAGGGCTGGAATGTTTACGGAACAGAATTCACGGATGCAAAAGTCGAATACAGCCGCAGGAAAGGAATCATCATGCACAAAGGCGTGCTCGATGTGAAAAATTATTCTCCCGGATTTTTCGATGTGCTCATTTCAATTGAAGTCATCGAGCATATCAATAATCCGCGGGAAGAAATTGCGAAGTTCAGCGAGCTGCTTCGTCCGGGGGGCGCGGTGTATCTGACCACTCCCAATTTTAATTCTGTCTCAAGACATCTGCTCGGAAAAAACTGGAACATTGTTGCCTACCCTGAGCACCTTAGTTACTACACAAAGAAAACGTTGAAGCAGTTGTTTGAAAGCAGCGGGTTTAAAACCAGAAACATTATTACCAGCGGAATTTCTTTTTCACGGATTCAGCAAAGCACCAATGAAAAATCGCGGGAAGGAGAATTCACCTACACGGATGAAAATATCCGTCAGAAAGTGGAGAGTAATTTTTTTCTCAGGAGCGCAAAGGAAATTATCAACATGACGCTCAATATTTTCAATGCAGGCGATTCGCTGAAAGCCGTCTTTGTTAAACGCTGAACAATCCGGATAATTCCGGTTCATTTCTTAATAACAATATTTTTTTTCTTTCATCTAAAATATGTTACTTCGTATTTCGTTAAGTCAAACGAACACAGGAAATCAAAGATGCAAGCCAGCGAAGCAGTAAGAAAAATTTTCAGTGACTATCTCGATAAAAAGGGTTACAGGAAAACAACGGAGCGATTCGCTGTATTGGATGAAGTGTATTCCATCAGCGAACACTTCAATGTGGAATCGCTTTATGCTCACATGAAAAATAAAAAGCACCGTGTCAGCCGCGCTACCATTTACAACACCATTGAGCATCTGCTTTCATGCAACCTCATCACGCGTCACCAGTTCAGAAAGAACTTAACGATATATGAAAAGTCCTTCGAATACAAACAGCACGACCACCTTATCTGCAACGAATGTGAAAAAGTTTTCGAATTTTGCGACCCGCGCATACAACAAATCCAAAGCACAATGGGCAACCTTCTTAACTTTGCAGTCACACATCATTCACTCAACCTCTTCGGTTCCTGTGTGGGGATGAAAGAAACAGGAGTGTGCGATTACAGTAAAAGAACTTAAAGCGAAAAGAAAATGGAATTCAAATTCTCAACCGACAAGCACAGCAACTATGCTGTCATCAACATGACAGGCGATTTGATGGACCGCAGCCAGGCAATTCCTATGCTCGAAGAGGTCGAACATCTCATCAATACCGACTGCAAATCATTTGTCATCTCTATGGAGAACACACGCTTTCTCAACAGCACCGGTCTGAATGTGCTCATCAGCGTTCTCACCAAATCGCGA
>DATDOJ010000452.1:0-8695 GCA_035293345.1 Bacteroidia bacterium | reverse complement strand
GACATGCAAAGTAATGTTAACCCCCCGGTTCACACTGTTCAGGTAGAGACAAATTCTGCCAGCTTTGCAAATGGTTTCTGGAATTTTGATAAGGTCAATTCTTCTTCTTTATTAATGCAACAAACCAATGCTTACATTTTCGTATTTCCGCAACAAAATGATTGCTGGTGTTGGGCTGTTGCCGGAGTTTATTTGAAATCGGATAGTTGCACAGGCTGTGGAATCATTGGCATCCATGAAGCAGAGCCATTAATTAAAGACATTCGTGTTTCTCCGAATCCTGCCACCGATATTATAAGGGTTCAGGCTTCGGAGATATTGGTTGAAAGTATAGAAATCTTTAACGTAATGGGAAAGATAGTTTCGTTTGTACCCTTCTCTTCATTGAGAAAGGATGGGCATGAGGTTGTAAATATATCTCATCTTAATCCCGGAATATTTTTTCTCAAACTAAATGCCGGAGAAGAAACACGCACACTGAAGTTTGTAAAGGAGTAAATTCTGACGTCATGAAAATAGCAGCGCTTCTTATAGGAATTATTTTTTCGATGAATGGGTTTTCCCAGTGTTATAATGTTATTCCTGTAACCTATAATCCATATCCTGATACCGGCACAGTGGTATCTCTTATTATAGATGACAAGTATAGCGATTCAATCCAAATAGGATTTCCATTTTGCTTTTATGGAGATGCATATACCAGTCTTGTTATTGGCTCCAATGGAATTGTATCGTTTAACAAGGCGTATGCTAATGGATTTTGCCCTTGGCGCATCGAAATTGCAATTCCCCATTTGTCTTTGCCTATAAATGCAATAATGTTCCCATGGGTTGATCTTTTTTTTCCTGTTGGTGGTCAAGTGTGCTATGCTTTGCATGGTATGGTGCCCAACCGGTCTTTTGTTATCAGTTTTGACAGCGTACCATATTTTACTCCAACAATTTGTCAGGGAAATTTCCTAACTTCTCAGTTGATCCTGTTTGAAACAACCAATAATATTGAAGTGCATATTAATTATAAACCTCCTTGCGTGAGCTGGAACCAGGGAAGAGCTATAGAAGGAATCCAAAATAAAACAGGTACAATGGGGGTTGCTGTTCCAGGCAGAAATTGTCCGTTACTTTGGTTCACAACTAATGATGCATGGCGCTTTGAAACTATATGTGATGTTTGTACTCCAATCGGAATAAATGAAATACCATCAGGTGAGTTTTTTTCCCTTTTCCCCAACCCCGCCACCAACGAAATAAGAATTGAAAGTGGAAAGTTCAAAGTTGAAAGAATAGAAATGTGTAATATGATGGGGGAGAAAGTGAAAGACCTGCCCCTAAATTCCCTAAAGGGGACTTCGGCTTCGATTGATGTGTCGAAGCTGATTCCCGGGATTTATTTTGTTACTGTAACGGATGAGGCGGGAAATAAAGCGGTGCGGAAAGTGGTGAAAATGTAACTTCGGCAAACTCAGTCACCAGGCGCGGTGGTTGAGCTTGTCGAAACCACCGGAGTATAGATTACGAATTACGAATTCTACGATTGGCAGGATTAACAGTTCTTTTCCATCCCAAAAAATACTTTTTCCTCTTGTGAGTTTAATTTTTACATTTGCCTCCCCGTGAAAAGAAGTTATATGATATTGGTTACAAGTTATTCGATAAAAAAAGTTGCTTCTCCGTAAGCCACTTCATTAATAACTCAATTGCCCAATAACTTAATAACTCAGAATTATTGTCTAACCCTTTAAAAAATTACATGATTATCAACGAAGAAACATCGCAGGAAACCGCGCAGAATTTACCCGAAGAAAATAATACAGTTCCGTCAGAGCAGGATTCAGCTCCACCACCAAGCCAGTACGCATTTAACTGGGAAACCGTTTCCAAAACAGGAAGCGAATACAGCCCCGAAGAACGGGAGCGCTTTGAAAATCTTTACACACAGTCCTTATCCACCATTGCCGCCAACCAGATTGTTGACGGCACCATAGTGGCAATAACAGAAAAGGATGTTGTGGTGAACATTGGCTTCAAAAGCGATGGGTTGGTTCCATTGGCAGAGTTCCGCCACATACCCGAATTGAAAGTGGGCGACAAGATTGAGGTCTTCGTGGAAAGCCAGGAAGACATAAACGGACAATTGATTCTTTCGCACAGGCGCGCGCGCGAGCATCAGTCATGGGCGCGCGTGAACAAGGCGCTCGAGACACAGGAAGTCATTCAGGGTTTTGTGAAGTGCCGCACCAAAGGCGGTCTCATCGTGGATGTGTTCGGCATCGAAGCGTTTTTGCCCGGCTCGCAGATTGATGTGAAACCGATTCGCGACTACGATGTGTTCGTGAACAAAACGATGGAGTTCAAAGTGGTGAAGATTAATAATGAATTCAAAAATGTTGTGGTGTCTCACAAGATTCTCATTGAAGAGGAGATGGAACAGCAGAAGATAGAAATAATTTCGAAGCTCGAAAAAGGACAGGTGCTGGAGGGAACGGTGAAGAACATAACGTCTTACGGAGTGTTCATGGATTTGGGCGGTGTGGACGGACTCCTGCACATCACTGATATTTCGTGGGGAAGAATTGCTCACCCGCAGGAAGTGCTTGCGCTCGACCAGAAAATAAATGTTGTCATCCTCGATTTCGATGACCAGAAGAAACGGATTGCACTCGGGTTGAAACAACTCACTCCGCATCCGTGGTCAACACTCGATGAAAACCTCAAAGTGGGAGACAGGGTTAAAGGAAAAGTTGTTGTGCTCACCGACTATGGTGCTTTCGTGGAAATACAGCAAGGTGTTGAAGGATTGATTCACGTTTCGGAAATGTCATGGTCGCAGCACATGCGCAGCCCGCAGGACTTTCTGAAAGTGGGACAGGAAATAGAAGCCATGGTGCTCACCCTCGACCGCGAAGAACGCAAGATGTCACTCGGCATCAAGCAGCTCACGCCTGACCCGTGGCTGAACATTATGGAAAAATATCCGGTCGGTTCAAGACACAAAACCAAAGTCCGCAACGTGCAGAACTTCGGAGTGTTTGTTGAACTGGAAGAAGGTATCGAAGGGTTGGTTCATGTTTCTGATTTAACGTGGACAAAAAAAGTGAAGCACCCCTCAGAGTTCACCAAGCAAGGCGATGAAATGGAAGTTGTTGTCCTTGATGTTGACCTCGAGCACCGCAGGATGAGTTTAGGTCACAAGCAGCTTGAAGAAAATCCGTGGGATGTTTTCGCAACCATCTTCCTCCCCGATTCAATTCACGAAGGAACAGTAATGAAGGTGAACGATAAAGGTGCAATCATCGCGCTGCAATACGGCATCGAAGGATTTGCCCCGCTCAAACACGCGGTGAAAGAAGACGGAAAAACCATGCTGAAGGCAGATGAGAAAGCGCAGTTCAGGGTAATGGAATTCTCAAAAGAAAATCAGCGAATACTGTTGTCACACTCGCATCTGCACGAAGAGAAAATGGTTGCTGAGCGCGAAGAAGACAGCAAGAGGCGCAAACAAGAAAGCAGGCAGGATAACCGGCAGGAAAAACAGGAACGAAGGGAAGATGCCCAGGTTTATAAAAAGCTGAAGGACTCGATTGAGAAAAGCACATTGGGCGACCTTGATGTTCTCTCCAACCTGAAATCGGAAATGGAAGAAACAGAAAAAGTGAAGCCGGTACCTAAAGAAAAGAAAAAGAAAGAGAAAGAGAAAGAGAAAGAAGTGTCAGCAGAAGCATCACCAATAGAAGATATTTCTTCCGGTGAAGCAGCACCGGTGGGAGATTCTTCTTCAGATGAAGCCACCCCGGTTGAAGATAGTCCTTCTTCCGGTGAAGCGGCTTCCGCTCCGCCAGAGGAAGAAAAAAATGAAAGCACAGATTAAAAGAGTCCCCCGATTTTTATCGGGGGATTTTTTTTGACCAATTGAAAATGAAAATTGTAATGATGTATATCTTTGACCACAACGAATAACGAATGAATACGAATTTACGAATTACGAATTCTTAAAACAAAAAGTTCAAGTGCATAATGTTCTGACATGAAGGAATTAGCAGACAAGAATATTTTCGGAGTAACGCTGCAGCGGCTGGCATACCAGCTCATCGAAAACCATGACGATTTTTCCAACTCCGTCATTATCGGTTTGCAGCCACGCGGAATTTATCTCGCCCGGAGAATGCATACCATACTATCTGAAATACTCGGGACAAAAATTTTACTCGGAGAACTGGACGTAACATTTTTCCGTGATGATTTCCGCCAGCGTGACGAACTCATAATCCCAAGTTCAACCCGGGTTGATTTCATAGTAGAGAATAGAAAAGTAATTCTTGTTGATGATGTGTTGTTCACAGGGCGAACGATTAGAGCAGGGCTTGATGCGCTCCAGGCATTCGGCCGCCCGGCAAAAGTGGAACTGCTTGTGCTGGTTGACAGGCGCTACAGCCGCCATGTTCCCGTGGAGCCCGATTATGTGGGCATTGCCGTGGATACCATTTCATCGCAGAAAGTGAAAGTGAGCTGGAAGGAAACGGATGGAGAAGATAATATTGTAATGATTTCAACAGCCAATAAATGATTGAATTTAATTTTTGAAAACAGAACAAGTTATAAGTTATTAGTTATACAAAAAATGGTTTTCACAAGCTGCCGTATAGCGTATAACATGTAACATATAACACCAAAGCAATGGAAAGTAAACTCAGTGTAAAGCACCTGCTCGGAATCAAGGACCTGACGCCTGCAGACATCGAACTTATTTTTTCCACAGCCGACAATTTCAAAGAAGTCATCAACCGACCCATTAAAAAAGTTCCATCACTCCGGGACATTACGATTTCGAATTTATTTTTTGAAAGCTCCACGCGCACCCGTCTCTCATTTGAACTTGCCGAAAAACGTTTGAGCGCTGACGTAATCAATTTCTCCGCTTCCGGTTCTTCGGTGAGCAAAGGAGAGACATTGATTGACACTGTAAACAACATTCTCGCCATGAAAGTTGACATGGTGGTGATGCGGCATCCTAATCCGGGCGCTGCCGTGTTTCTTGCAAAGCATGTAAGTGCGCGTATCGTGAATGCAGGTGACGGAACTCACGAGCATCCCACGCAGGCATTGCTCGATGCTTATTCCATCCGCGAAAGATTAGGAGTGGTGAAAGGAAAAAAAGTGGTCATCGTTGGCGACATCATGCACTCGCGTGTGGCGCTTTCGAATATTTTCTGCCTGCAAAAACTCGGAGCGGAAGTGATGGTTTGCGGACCCACCACACTGATGCCTAAATTTATTTCCGCGCTTGGTGTAAAGGTGGAACATAATCTGATTAAAGCACTCGAGTGGTGCGACATCGCCAACATGCTACGCATACAATTAGAAAGGCAGGACATCCGTTACTTCCCTTCACTCCGCGAATACACCATGCTCTACGGATTGAACAAATCCATCCTCGATTCACTAAGGAAAAAAATCACCATCATGCACCCGGGACCAATTAACAGAGGAGTGGAAATCACCAGCGATGTTGCCGACTCAGCCCAATCCATCATTCTTGAACAGGTGGAAAACGGAGTCGCTATCAGGATGGCGGTTTTGTATTTATTAGCCGGAGCAAAAAATTAATTTCTAAATCAATCCCGCCCTTAACGCATCTGCCTAAGACAATCTATTCCGCTTCCATGTCAGTAATTTCCGCGGGCATTCCTTTCACGCAACCGGGAGGATTGGGCATCTTCAGCGGGTGATAGTTGAAATAAATCATCTGCCCGTCAGTATCTAATTCTTTTTTAAGAGCGTCTTTCGGAATAAGAACAAGTTCTGCATCACCCTCATTGCCCTGCACGATAATCACTGTGGCGCAGCCGCTTTTTCTGAATAGGTGTGAAATTTTTCCGCGCGTGTTTCCCGCTCTTTTCTTTTCCGCTTTCTGTACTGCCTGAACCGGTGTATCTGTTTTTGTATTAATAATTTCTTCCTGCGCTTTCAGCGTGTCCAAAGAAATGTTTTTCAGCGAATCGGGTTTGAGCATGTCGCTTTCCTGAGCGTTGCTTTCTGTAGTCGGGCTTGTGCTGCATGAGGAAAGAAGCATGCAAGCAACAGTCAGGGTGAGAATGTATTTCATGTATGTCATAAATTATTATTCAGAAAAAAACCTGTCCCGCCTCAGGCAGGACAGGTGTAATTCTGTGATATGAAAAACAATTTTAATCAATCATTACTTTAATAACCTTCTGGAATTTCTCATTACCGACTCGCACAAGGTATGTTCCCCTGGCAAGACCGGCTATGCTGATGTTTGCCAGAACTTTTCTGTCTGCCGGTGTCACTGTTTTTCCGGAGAGTTGTTTTCCCTGCACATCAAACAAGTCAACAACGATGCTGTTGTTATTGAGAAGTTCATTTCCGTTTACGATGAGGTTTGTGCCGGATTGGTACACACTGAACTGCGCGTTGTTGAAATTTTCTTCAACACCTATTATGGTTGGTAGTTGGAAAGAATAAATTCTTGTTCGTGTGGCTCCGCCCGGTCCGAGATATTCTCCTGTGTGCCAAAATGTGATTCCGTCAGGGTCGAGAGAGGTCTGTGAATAGTCACCGAAGCGGTTGGTGATGGTTTGTGAACCGGTTCCAAGGAATGCAACGGTTTCGCCAAAGCTCATCTGCCCGGGCGGGTCGGAAGCAATTCGCCCCGTGAAAGCCAAACTCGGATAGTTGCCTGTTGCAGACGAGGATTTAGCGTAGCACAGTGAAATGCTTCCGTTGTCATCCATCGCAATGCTTCCCATCCAGCGGCTCGATGCATCGGGAGTATAAATTCCTTCCTGAAATAAACTCCATGTTCCGGTGCTTTGGTTCTGTCGGAGTTCAACCCATTTGATGCTGCGCTGCGTACTGCTGATTCTCACAGGCCAGTTAAGCACAACACTGTTGTAACCTACCCATTTTCTCCACTGAGCCCGGAACTGGACAACCCCACCGATGCCGTCAAGTTTCACCGTGGTGCCCGGCTGAGGGATATCATTCCAGCCGGAATTATATGTTCCGTCAAAAGCGGCAGTGGGAACAGTGATAACTGCTGATACGGTTGCTGTCGGAGTTGTAGGTGCCGGGAGCCAGTTAACTGTCAGTGTTCTGATTCTTACACCGTCAACCGCGCCAGAACCCCAGGAGTTTTCCGAGTAAGCAAAAAACGGACAGGGCGTTCCCAAAGGGGGAAGCTGCCCATCGGCATCAGCCGGAAGCGGAAGAAAAAAATTTGATACCGGTCCGGTGGAGAATGTTCTGCTAAGCGAACGTGCCGCTGCATCGCCAATCAGCATCTTGTCGCGCTCGAAACAAAATATTTTATCTGATGACTGATTCGATGTCATGTAATACCCGTCAGCCCAGACGGAAAATTTCTGATAGTCGGGAAACTGCGGTGACAAAAAGGTGTAGGTATAATAGGTTCCTGTCGGGTCGCCAGTAGTGGAGATGGCAATATAAACCTGGCTGCCACTGCCGAACTGACTGAGAAACCAGCGGTCGGCATATTTATCATAAAGCACAATAGGGTCGCCAAGATTTCCAACATCGGGGTTCCAAAGCGTACCAAGGTTGACAATTGTTCCCACCTGCGCTCCGGTTGATTTGTTAAAAATTTTAAACTTGGTTGCATTCACTAACTGTATGTAATGAGTCAATCCTGCAGCGCCTGTAGGGTCGGGAGGAAGAACTCCGTTTTGTCCCGCCCAGTTTTTTATGATGGTCACCGGCATTTTCAATCCCTGGCTTTTTTGCATGGTGGCAGGGTCGTTACCATATTCAGGACCGTCTTCGGCAGTGAACATAAATGTCTGCGGTTTTCGGTTTTCGCGGTCGCGCGATTCGAAGATTTCAGTTTCCTTAGCAGGCGATGTAACAAATAATTCACTCAGTGGTCTTGATATTCCGAAATGGGAGCAGGGGATTACCGTTACCTCTGATGTCGGCTCAGGTGTTTGAGCAGGAAGGGAAATTGCAATGCAGATTGCAGTTAATATTAAAGTAAATTTTTTCATGGAGATGTTTTATAATTATTGAATATGTAAAAGTAAGCAAAACTCTTTCAGCATTTGACAGAATTAAGAAATAATAATCAGCATTTTTGATAGAGAAATGTTGATTCAATCACGAGTAATCTATCCCGAAAAACTATTTCAGGAACTCTTTCATTTTCTTCACTGCCTTTGCCCGGTGGCTCAGTGAATTTTTTTCTTCCGGTTCTAACTCCGCGAATGTTTTGCTGTATCCCTCGGGAATAAAAACGGAGTCGTAGCCAAAGCCGTTAGTTCCGCGCGGTTCATGGCTGATGCTTCCGCTGATTACGCCTTCGAAATAGTTGCCCGTTTCGTTTTTAACGAGACAAATTACCGTTTTGAAATGAGCGCTGCGGTTGGTTTTGTTTTTCATGAGTGAAATAAGTTTCACGATATTATCGTGAGATGTACAGTTTTCTCCGGCAAAGCGCGCAGAAAAAACTCCGGGTTCACCGTTCAGCGCGTCAACAAATAAACCTGTGTCATCGGCAAAGCAGGGTGAATTTGTTTTCCGGTAAACAAAGTTTGCTTTAAGGAATACATTTTCTTCGAGTGTGTTTCCGGTTTCAGGAATTTCCTCTGCGATTCCTGCTTCGCCCGAACTTTTGACGCTGATGCCGCTGAGGATGACGCGCACTTCTTCCAGCTTGTGTCCA
>DATDOJ010000451.1:0-2605 GCA_035293345.1 Bacteroidia bacterium | reverse complement strand
AGAGGATGGAATCCTGCCCGTTGAATCGGAATGCGTCAACCACAGCGATGTCCCGGTAATCCGTATAATAAACTGAATTTTCCCAGCGCGTTTTCTCTCCGAAGATTTTTGAAACTCCAAGCTCGTAATTCAATGTTTGTTCCGGTTTCAAATCCGTGTTCGGAACAATCACCATTCCGGGCGCGGAGTCGAAAATTTTTGCAAGGTCATCCACATTAGGCACGCGGAAACCGGTGGAGACGAGCAGCGACATTTTCAAATTGTCCGATGGCGAATGAATGATTCCGATGCTCCCCGAATATACAGGCAGGTTTTGTTTAAGGTCGGTGTAAGGAAGGTGTTTCTGCAATGAAGTATCAACCAGCGTTGAGTGCAGTGAAGAATATCCTCCGCGAATTCCATCGGTAAGTATAAGCTGCCCGCTGAGTTTCCAGGTGTGGGCAAAGTAAACCGCATAGTTGTTCATCGTGTTATCGCCATCGGGGTAGCGCGTGCCTGTGGCGGAGGAAATGCCGGTGACAATATTTTCAATGTTGGCTGTTGACTCAAGCGAATTCAACTGCATGTCGGCACCGAAGCGGAGGTTATGATGGTTTGTCACCCGCTGGAAATCGAGATTCGCCCCGATGACATTTACCCGTTCCATCCTGTGCCTCATTAAGTCGCTTCCGAAATTCCGTTCATGACGGCTTTCTTCAAGCGCCTGGAAGCTGAGTCCGAAATGTATGTTCTGAATTTTCCGCTCCGTGTTTTTCCTGTTCATGTCATAGGCGGCAAGCAGGCGCATCTGCGGACCATAATACCATTCCGAATAATCAAGCGTATTGGCTAAGCCCTCCGTGAGCCGGTCGTAGCGGGGAACATCAGATGAGTTTGAATACTGCATGTTGAGTCCGTGGGACAGGTGTGCATTTTGTTTGAACAAAAATTTCTGAAGCAGGTCATACTGCGAATAGGCGCTTCCAACCTGAACATGGCGGTTATCATTTTTAACTATTGAGTCAGTATTTCCGAAACGCTCTGCATAATAAAGACGCTCGCTATATGAACCGTTGTAAAACGGGTTCTGATTTTTCCCGTTCTTCAAGTCCCCAAACGAAGAATAGGAAAACGAAGTCAGTGAAGCGAAATTTTTTCTTCCGAGGTTAAAATCAACGTGCCCCGTGTATTCGCTGTTCACACTTCCGAAGCGCGACATGGCATTCACCTTCAATACGGAGTTGCTGTCATCAGCGGCAAGCATCGGCTTTTTGGTGTACATGTGAATGACTCCTCCCAGGGCATCGCTGCCGTAAACAGTGGATGACGGGCCGAAAAGAATTTCCATTCTCTCCAGCGCGTTGTTATCCGTTTTGATGATGTCCTGCAGATGTCCCGCGCGGTAAATGAGATTGTTCATGCGCACTCCGTCAATGACGAGCAATATGCGGCTTGCTTCCAGCCCGCGAATCACGGGACTTCCGCCACCGCCCTGGCTTTTCTGCACGAAAACATTTCCTGAATTGGCAACAACATCTGCTGTGCTCTGCGATTGCGCGGCTGCAATTTCTTCGGCTGTCATCGTCTGCACCTGCTGGGCAACGGTTTTTTTTGTCTCCTCCGTTTTATTGACAGAGATTACCACTTCTTCGAGCGTAATGGATTTATTTTTCGATGTATCGCTTTCCGTAACCTGCGCCAGCAGATGCTCGCTGGTTAGGGAAAGCAAAATCAAAAATGCAAGCTTTAAAGTATTCATTCTATTTTTTTTGTTGGTAGAAATAAATAATGCAACGTCATGCGCATCAATGTTATTGATGGCATCACGTTAAAAAAATTAAACTGAGGAAACTCACACTGCCTCGGGAGGAGGCGAAAAAACGGATGTAAATCCGGAGAGGCAGGAAAAAGAAATCTGGTTTGAAATTTTTACTGAAGAAAGAGTAACGCTCCACACAAATTTATCGAATGCAAAATCCGGAATCACTGTCTTGAGTACTTGACTGTTTCCCGGTTTCCCGTCCGCAGTTTGTTTTTGCTGCCCCTCAAGATGGTTGTGAAAAGCATCCGTCATTTTATCTTCCCTGCTGTCCATCCGGCAATGCAGAAAAATATTTTCTTCGTCTTCCGATTTACCGAAGACATCGTAAAACTTTCCCCTGTAAATAATTTCATCCTTCTTTTCCCAGTGAATTTTTTCCGTCTTGGGAATCGTGAGGAGGACAAGATTCATTTTTTCAAAGCGCTGTTTAAAAACCGATTCATAATGCTCCTGCTTCAGGTAACTGAACAATCCGAAAATTCCTGCGGTGTTAAACAGGAAAACGAGCAGCAGAAAAACAGAAGCGGTTTTTTTCAAATCGAATTTTCAGTTATTCAGGAATTTGGAGACGCGGGTAAAATAGGTCTCTTTATCAATACTGAAATTCTCAGCGTTGGAAGGACTGTTCTTCACCACAAATGTTTCCGTCACGCTTTTAATCATACGTGTGTCGTTCGGGGTAATCAACACATCAAGAGGCGAGACAATCACCATCACTCCCCGAATCGTATTGCGTGGTTTATCCATCGCATAAATCGGTTCAAAATTTTTATCGAAACCAAACGGAATGATGATATCCTTATT
>DATDOJ010000450.1:0-10165 GCA_035293345.1 Bacteroidia bacterium | reverse complement strand
CCAGCAACGCAGTTAACACGAGGTACATCATGTTAATCATCTTCTGCCGGGGGCTTAATGAGTGCAAACTTCCCTGTCCCATGTTTTGTTACTTTTTAGATTTTAGGTTTTTATAATTTATCAATCCTGATATGGTGATATGCCAAATGAAAATTATTTCAATTGTTATCAGCGGTTAACATTCATGGCGGAGAGCATGTTGCCATAAATTGTATTGAGAGCAGAAAGATTCTTGGCAAGAATTGCAACTTCATCTTTATATTGTTTAGTGCCTTCAAGCGAAGAGTTAAGGTTGCTCATCAGGTCGTTAATGCCTTCATAGAACTTTGAAGTTTGCTTGAGATGCTCGTTCGAATCCTGCAACTGAAGTTCGTAAACGGCATTCAATGCGGCAAGATTCTTTCCAACAGCAGAAACCTGGTCGTTATAAACTTTGATGTCTTCAGATGACAATGCAATTTTCTCTGCCGCTTCTGCCGCTCTGCCATAACTCTTCGCCATATCATTTACTGAATTGCTTGCTTCACGAACATTTGTAACATATTCGTTAGTGGCAACAGAGGCGTCAGTTAAATCTGAAAGCTTAACGGCATTCTCGCTCAGGTTGCGCATTCCGTTTCCTAAACTAAGAATCAGGTCGGTTCCTATTTTGCCATCTTCAAGAATTTTATCCAATGCCATGGCAACAGGGTCCTTTGCCCTTGCTTTCTTTTTCTCGTCATCGTCCTGCATACCTGCAAGTTCAGGATAAACCAATGACCAGTCCACTTCTTCATGCGGAGGTTCAAAGCCGGAAAAAAAGAAAATGGTTGCTTCAGTACCAAGACCAAGTATGAGCATAATACCTGCCCCCGGATAGTGCTGAATCTTGAATAGTGCTCCGAGGATAACTACGGATGCTCCCCATCCATAGAGGCGTGCCATGAAGGTTTTGAAATTCTTACCTTGAGTCATTTGTACGAGTCCCATAATTGTTAATGTTTAATTGAGTGTTTGATTAATGAAATAAAATTAAAGTGTGCGAAAGAAACAAAATTAAATTTCGGTTGCAATAAATAATATCAACAGAAAAGACGGTTAATAATCTGCCTTATCACGTCCGAGGAAACTCATGACACAGCGGAACCCGACATAGCATTTTGATGTGTCCTGGTATTCATAAGTACGTGATCCGTTCTGTAACTCCCACATCACGTCTTTCCATGAGCCGCCACGGATGACTTTTCTCTTCATCGAGGGCGGGTCTGAATCTTTTGCTTCATAAATGTAATCCGTGCTTACGTCATGCGTGAAGTTATATGCAGATTCATCAAAGGCGTTGCTGGTCCATTCTGAAACATTTCCTGCCATGTTGTAGAGTCCGTAATCATTGGGCCAATATGCAGTGACTTTCACTGTGTACGTTCCACCGTCATCCATATAATTACCGCGCATCGGCTTGAAGTTGGCAAGGAAACAACCACGGCTGTTTCTTATATATGGACCTCCCCAAGGATATGGTGAAAGCGCCAGTCCGCCACGTGCTGCATATTCCCATTCTGATTCAGTCGGCAGTCGGAAGGGTTGAGTGAATGGGTCTCCCATGCTCTCGTTATAGGTATCGAATAATTGTGTCCGCCAGATGCAGAATGCGCGTGCCTGTCTCCAGTTAACACCTACAACCGGGTAATCATCATAAGCCGGATGCCAGAAATACATTTGAGTCAGCGGGTCATGGTATGAATAGGTATAATCATGAATCCAGGTTAATGTATCCGGATAAACATTGATAACATCTTTTTTGATGAATACAGAACGGTCAGTCATTCCCTGTTCGCGGCTTGCGCGCTGCGCTGCCTGTTTTAAATCAATCCAGTAGTATTCAAAATTCAGTTTGCGCGTGTCAATTTCTTTTCTCTTGTAAAAACGCTCGCTCTCGGGCAAAAATAATTCTGCAAGCGCTTCTTCGTTTTCTTCTCTGTCCCATCTGATTTTTGCTTTCCAGTTTATCTGCTCGTTGTATTCGCCTTCGTTAAGAATGTGGTCACCGCCAATTAACCTGTGAGCAAGCGAGTCACGCACCCAATAAACAAACTGCCTGTATTCGTTGTTGGAAATCTCGGTGTTATCCATGTAGAATGCCGGAATGGTTACTGTCTTGCTTTGCGACACCACGGCATAGGGAACGTCCTGGTCACTTGGTCCCATGTTATAGCTTCCTGCCGGAATATAAACCATTCCGTAAGGGTCTGCCTGGTACCATTTGGGGCGCTTCAGCACACCTGTCAATTGACCTTGCTCGCCTCCTCCGCAGCCACTCAGTAACTGAGCAAGTACTGCAAGAATTAACAAACTTTTCAGTTGATGTTTCATCATGGTTTGATGTTTGACTTTGGGTTAACTAACGACTATTCGGATTATTTATTACAATTCAATTATTCATTACACAATATTTTCACAAAGCTAATATCCCTTTTTGTCTCAGGCAACTGATTCCTATAAAAATCTTACATTCTTATGGAATTGTCTCACTGCAGGCGGCTTCACCCTGAAGCAATAATTAATCATCACTTCGTGCGTGCCGCTGCTGTAAGATTTTATGTCGGAAGTGGTGAGGTCATACGCATATCCGACTTTAAGATTGGTAGTAACTTCCAGACCGGCAAGCACCACAATGGCATCCTGCAAACGATAGGAAGCACCAAGCCAGAATTTATTTTGTAGCAACACGTTGGTATTGATATCAACCTGTGTTGATGTAGCATCCGATTTGGCAAACAATGACGGCTTCAATGTGATGTCAGGACTTAATTCAAAATCATAACCCGCCATTAAATAATAGTGCCTGACAAGTTTGGTTGTGACATTATCGGTTTTCAAATCTCCTTCTGAGAGATGGGAAGAAGATAATCCTGCGTAGAGTTTTTCATTATAATAATAAGCGCCAAAGCCAAAGTCAATTGTTCCACCGCTCACGGCACCGAGAGGAATGCTCGGGTCGTTTGCCTGATTGTATATGAACTTGGAACCGTCCATTGATTTCTGCATGTATGCAACATCAAGTCCTAAGTTCAGATAACCCGAACCCAGGTCGAGCTTATGAGAATATGCTCCACGTGCGATAAGATTTTTTTCAAATCCCAACTGGTCAGAAACAACGGTTAATCCTAATCCGCCTCTCAATGCATGAACAGGCATCTCAGCCATGAGAACAAATGTTTTGGGTGTTCCTTCTCCGAACCCGGTCCACTGATTTCTGTAAAGCAGCGTTCCGCAAATAGCATCGTAAGCACCTGCATGAGCAGGGTTCACAGCTAACTTGGTGAACATGTTGTGACTGTATTGCGGATCTTGCTGTGCAATAGCCGAAACATAAAAAAACATTATTACTCCAAGCAAAGAGTAATTCTTTTTCATTTTGGTCAAGTGATTAAGGTATTGTTATACTTGAATGCCTAAGAAATGTTTTATTGCGTATTCCCGATAAGTGGGGGTAAAGTAAAGAAGATTCCTGATGAAAAGCAAAAATATTTCTGTGAAAGATTTTCAGAAAGTGTTGTTTTTATCAACAAAATTTCTTAGGAGCTAAGTTTTTGAAACGCCCGCCACCATCTCTCCGGCACTTCTTGCTTGCTCGCCTTAAGGTAATCGCTGTATGAACAGGGCACAATGTGGTGACGCTGGTATTTTATTTTCGAATCCGCAAACGGAACTTCCATCCACCAGCGTTCGCTGCGCGTACTCTTGTAAAAAATTATTTCGTGTGCTGAATTCTCCACCGCGATTTTGTATTGGAGAAAATCATTTTTGCTTTTCCATGGGTAATCTTTCTTGCGTGAATAAAATCCATCAATTAAATACCAAAGCATTTGCGCCACCAAGTGCGATGTCTGGTTATTGCTGTCAAGCACAGGGTTGAGTTCATAAAAACCGGCTGTGGAAAGTTTATCACTCATTCCTGCATAACGTGCGATGCGGCAAACTTCTTCTCCATAAAATCCATTGGGTGTTGCATTGGAATTTGCCGGAGCATCCGACTGGCGCACAGCGGAAATATCAAAACTCAAAATGTCTGCGTTGCGAACAATCGGTTCTGCTTCTTCAAGATTTGCCTGAACTTCTCCCAAGCGATACACATCAAAGAAAAGTTTTTTCATCAGCTCGACTGACTCATAGCCGGTAAAATAAGATTGGTAGCCGATGTTGCTGAAGTTGAAAAGATAATTCGGTTCGTGGAGAATTATTTTTCCGAGGTAAGTATGTGCATCTAATTTTTCTTCTGTTCGTCCGAGGTCAAAGTTGCAATCAACACATGCGATATTCACTGTTTGTTGGAGGTTGACATAAGCAAGATATTGCCCATAAGTCAAATCCTGACTGCCTCCAACAATTACCGGAAGAATATCATTCTTAATTAAATCTGATACAACTGTTGCAAGTGCAGCATACGTATCTTTTAATTCCAAACCCGACTTCAGATTTCCGAGGTCAGCAATACGATAAGGATAATTCCATTTCCTTAGAGAATAAAATTTTTCTCTCACAGGAGCTGATGCTTCGCTGCAGCCGCTGTTGCTCACTGCTCCGCGGTTTTCTGTCACTCCTATTATTGCAATGTCAATCCTGTTGAGGTCCGGAAATGCACCACCCACTTTGTGAAATAAAACTGCCTTGCCTAAGGATGATTTATCCTGGGAGAATTTATCCTCAGCATAATCAAGCGGTTCAAAGTAGGCAGCGATTTCCATTGTGAAATAATTTACAAAAATATTATTGCCACAGATTCACAGATTAAACATAAAAATTATTTAACAACATTTTTAATCTGCGAATCCCCACCTGCCATCGCAAGATCATTGCAGTGGCGGGCAGGTGTGACTATTTTTATTTCCCCTTTTTCGTTTTGCTACGTCTGTTCCACGCAGCTTTTTTCTGTGGCTCGGGAGCATTCTCCGCCAATTCAAAAATTTCTTTTAGAGTCAACTTTTCTGGCTCAACGTTTTTCGGGATACGAAGATTTTTCTCTTTGAATTTGATAAACGCTCCCCATCTTCCTTTCAGAACTTTTATTTCCGGCTCCTCTTTAAACTCTTTGATGACTCTTTCCGCAGCAGCTTTTTGTTTTTCCAATATCAGTTCAATCGCCCGCTCCTTGGTTATCGTGTACGGGTCATCTTCCTTTTTCAATGACGTAAATAAATTTGCATGCTTTGCATACGGACCAAAACGCCCGATGCTCACAGTAATGTCACTGCCTTCAAACTCTCCGAGGTTTCTCGGCAGCTTGAATAAATCCATCGCTTCCTCGAACGAAATATTTTCCAATAGTTGTCCCGAGCGGAGTTTTGCAAAGCGCGACTTCTCTGTTTCTTCCTGTGTTCCAATCTGAGCCATCGGACCAAATCTTCCTACACGAACAAGTAATGTATTCCCGCTCACCGGGTCTTTGCCGAGAATTCTTTCTCCCGATGCGCGCTCTGAATCTTTCAATGTTGTCTCCACGGTTTTATGAAAAGGTTTGTAAAAATCTTTAATCATTTTATGCCACTCCATTTTTCCATCTGCAATGATGTCGAACTCCTCTTCAACCAATGCAGTAAATTGAAAATCCATTATCTGTGGAAAGTTAGCAAGAAGAAAATCATTCACCACCATACCGATGTCTGTCGGGAACAATTTATTTTTTTCTGTGCCCGTGATTTCCGCTTTGATTTTAGTTTTTGCTGTTCCATCTTTCAAAACAAGATACTTGTATTTTCTTTCTTTTCCTTCGCGCGATTCTTTAACGACATAACCTCTTTTTTGTACCGTTGAAATAGTCGGTGCATAAGTGGATGGACGACCAATGCCCAGTTCTTCCAATTTCTTCACTAATGGCGCTTCACGATAACGCGGGGGCGGAGAAGTAAATCGTTCAACCGCATTAACCTCTTCTTCTGTCAATTTTTGATTTACTGTCATAGCAGGAAGAACGCCTTCCTTTAATTCATCATCGTCATCATCTGAACTTTCAAAATAAATTTTCAAGAACCCATCAAATAAAATTACTTCACCCGTTGCAATAAATTCTGCAGGCACATTTTGCTTCTCCTTTGATGGAACATTATTCTTATCGTTGACATGAAGCTTAAAAACTATTATCTCACCGTTTTTCTTTGCAATCACCTCAACGATAGTCTTCTCAATTTCAGCATCAGCCATCTGCGAAGCGAGTGTGCGCTTGCGAATCAAATCATACAAACGCTGGTCGCGCGAGTCGCCATCAATTTCTTCGGCAAACATATCGGTGGGGCGAATCGCCTCGTGCGCTTCCTGTGCAGATACCTGTTTCGTTTTATACTGATGCGGCTCCGAATATTTCTCTCCGTAATTTTTCACAATCACATTCTTCGCCATGTTAATTGCATCCTGCGAAAGATTCACCGAGTCCGTACGCATATAAGTAATGTGTCCCGCCTCGTAAAGTTTCTGCGCAATCACCATTGTCAGCGTTACTCCGTAACCCAACTTGCGACCCGCTTCCTGCTGAAGAGTTGACGTGGTAAACGGAGGCGCAGGGCTTCTCTTACCAGGTTTTTTCTCAACACTCTTTACAAAATACTCGGCTCCGATAAGTTGTGTTAGTAATTCATTTGCTTCTTCTTCCGTGCTGAAACGCTTCTGAAAATCTGCTTTAAAACTTTGCGATTCTTTTTTATCTCCCTTTACATTAAATATAGCTGTCACCTTATAGAACGGTGTCACAACAAACGAAATAATTTCCCGTTCGCGTTCCACAATCAAACGCACGGCAACCGACTGCACGCGCCCTGCCGATAACTGCGGTTTGATTTTTTTCCACAGCACAGGCGACAATTCAAAACCCACCAGCCGGTCGAGCACGCGCCTTGCCTGCTGCGCGTCAACTAAATTTTTATCAATCGTCCTCGGATTTTCTATCGCTTCCAGTATTGCCTTCTTCGTGATTTCATGAAACACAATCCTCTTCGTGTTCGCTTTCTTCAGCTTCAGCGTTTCGCTCAGGTGCCACGAAATCGCCTCTCCCTCACGGTCTTCGTCCGTTGCAAGCCACACCGTGGTTGCCTTGGCACTGAATTTTTTCAGCTCCGCAATCACATGCTTTTTATCCTCGCTCACAATGTACACCGGCTCGAAATTATTTTTCAAATCAATGCCCATGTCCGCTTTGGCAAGGTCGCGCACATGCCCGTAGCACGACTTCACCGTGAAATCCTTGCCCAGAAATTTTTCTATCGTTTTTGCTTTTGCAGGTGACTCAACAATGACAAGATTTTTTGACATACGGTGCTGTTAGTGTGCGGTCTGAAAATTATTTTTCGGAGTGCAAAGAAAGAGAATTTATTTTTTGCAAACAGAAATGCATCGCGCAAGTCCTTCTCCTTTGGAGAAGGATTTAGGATGAGGCGTTAAATTATTTGGAGACAACCATTACAAATTCTCACAACCTCCACGCCCACTTTCCCTCCCGAAAAGGTCGGTCAATCGGGTCTATGCACGCGGGGCTTGTAACTCTCTCAACCATTCAAAAAAAAGTTCCGTAGGAATCCTGATATTTATCGGGATTAGAAAAACTTAGCAAATTGTTTCTTCGTTCTCGTCTTCATCATCGTCAAAATGTTGCTTTGAACAATTAGCAATTATGTCATTTGTTAATTCTCTATCAAACTGCCAACGAAGTTGCGGTTCAGAATAAATTTTATTCACTTCAAATTTTTTTATCCACACTCAAATTTTTGAATGAGGTCGCTTTGCTCAATTATTCTATGACCTTGATTATGTTTTATAAGTTGTTTCAATTCTGGTAGCATTAGTTTTGCCTCAACTCCGAAATAGTAAAATTGATTTGAAAGTAAAGCGAACTGTCCGCTTAAATCTCTCTCCCGATTTGTTTCGTTGTGAACACCTTTTCGTATTGCAGGTTCTTGTCCGTTTGAAAAATCATAAATGCAGTCGCCCATTCGTTGTCGCCAATCTGAAGTTTTCTCAATAGGAATTTTACTTTGCAAATATTGCTTGCAATGCTTGTCATATTCTTCAAGTGTTTTCTTATCTGTAACTTTCATTGCGTAAACTAAACGGTCTGCAAGATTTATTTTCAATTCTTTTGACACCCAACTATTTGTTGAGCCAGTCCCGATAATCCAGTCGCCAATTTTTGCTGCTCGTCTGATCGCAGGTTTGCAAATTGTCAAAGTGCAGACATTCCCAAAGGGATTTGGTGCTGCTCCATCATCATATCTTAAAAACATATGAATAAATTTTTGTCATTGTCATTGTCATTGTGCTTTTGTAGCCGCCAAAATGATTATTCACTATCTCGCACCAGCAGCTTTTAAGAGGCTGGTTGCATCTGAGCATCCTTTCGAATAACTCAATGCCGTTCTGCCGTAAGTATCGATAATATTCACATCTGCTTTTTTTTGAATTAGTAATTTAACTAAATCTATTTCACAATAGCTCACCGCTCGTATCAAAGAAGTTTCGCCATTTCCCTTTTTTGCATCTATATTAGCTCCTTTATTTATTAAAAGTTCAGCAATTGTATTGTTACTTTTTTCAACGGCAATTATCAATGCAGTTTCACCCCAGGGTTTCGCTAAATTAACGTCAGCACCCTTTTCAATTAAAAGATTCAATAGTTCTGAGTTTCCATTTTCCGCTGCAATCATCAACGCACTACCTTGTGTGCCTATGGAATTTACATTCGCTCCATTTTCAATTAGCAGTTTTGCCATTTCTATTTTCCCCTCGTCAACTGCAACCATTAATGCTGTCCTTCCATTTTTGTCATACAAATTCATATCAGCTTTCTTTTGAATTAAGAGGTCCACTATATCCAAATAACCTTTGTCAATAGCCCAAATTAATGCAGTAGTTCCGCCAAGTGATTCACTGCTTTTTGCATTTACATTCGCTCCGTTTAGAATTAACAATTGGACAATTTCGGGCTTTTGTTTTGACGGATATTCCAGTGCTTCTGCTAAAATATCTGGATTGACCTTAGCCCCATTCTCTAATAAAAACTTAACAATAGCTCTGTGTCCGAGATTAACTGCTGACATCAAAGCTGTTTTAGCTTTCGGGTTTTTAGGATTTATGTCTGCTCCTTTTTCAACAAGTAGTTTTACAATTTCTAAATGACCAGAGAGGGATGCCAAAGCTAAAGCTGATTGATTAAACTGATCCAATGCATTTAATTCTGCTCCATTATCAATTAATAATTTGGCTGCATCTCTATATCCGCGTGCCGAAGCCCACATGAGAGAAGTGTACTCCATTGTATTTTTATCTTTGATGTTAACGTCAGCTCCTTTCTCAAGCAGTTCTTTTATTCGTAATGTGTCGCCCGTCTTTGCTGCATTTAACAGTTCAGGATTTTGGACTTTTTGCGCATAAATTTGTGATAAAAGAAATACTAAAAGTAAAGTTATTGGAAATTTCATCGGAGATATTTTTTTGAGTTAAAAGGTTTCTGTGCTGGCAATACTTCTGTCCTGCCAGTTTATTTTTCGCTCTCCAAAAATACTTTTTCTTTCCCAAAAACAAAACCCGCTCTCGCGGATTCCATTTTTTCAATCACATTAATCAGTTCAATCAGCTAAATCACAGTTCAGACAAATTATTTTTTCTTCAGCAACTCATTAATCTCCCTCAAAAAACTATTCTCCTGTTTCTGCAACGCATTTTCAAGCTCCGCAATTTTCCCTTTCAGTTCCTCAATCACTTTATCCTTTTCATCTTTTATTTTTTCCCCTTGTCCCTTGTCCCCCGTCCCTTGTCCCTCATCAACCACATAATGTTTAAAGAAATTATACTTCAGCGCCATGCTCACCTTGTGCAGCGTGTTCACATCAATGCTGTCGCGCGTGGTCAGATACGTCACAGCCGGTCCCGTCAAGCCAAGCATCCTTCCCAATTCCGCCTTGCTTATTTTTTTCTCCGTAATCACTCCCGTAATTACTTCCCCGATATTTATTTCTGTATTACCCGCTAATCTCGCCATAGTTTTATGTTTTAAATTTTGTCCCTCAATCGACCCGTCACCCTGAGGGTTAGTTGAAGGGTTCAAAGAAACATATTTCAATTTACTTATACCTCTCTTAAATAGATTTCCGATTTATTCAACCATAGCATGTTGAAATAAATTTTGAGAAAATAAAAGTAA
>DATDOJ010000449.1:0-4141 GCA_035293345.1 Bacteroidia bacterium | reverse complement strand
GGCAAGTTGCGTGTTGCTGAAAAAATAAATGGCGAATGGAAAGTAAACGAATGGGTTAAGCAGGCAGTGCTTCTCTATTTCCGCCTGATGAAAATGGAAACCGTTCATGCCGGAGACTTAGAATTTTATGATAAGATTCCGCTAAAGAAAAATTTTTCCGCGCTCAATGTGCGTGTTGTTCCTCATGCTGTCGCCCGTTACGGTTCCTATCTCGCTCCGGGAGTTATCATGATGCCTTCGTACGTAAACATCGGGGCCTATGTGGATGAGCATACAATGGTTGACACATGGGCTACTGTTGGATCATGCGCACAAATCGGAAAGCGTGTTCACCTGAGCGGTGGTGTCGGAATTGGTGGTGTGCTTGAACCGGTTCAGGCATCGCCTGTGATTATTGAAGATGATTGCTTCATTGGCTCCCGATGCATCGTGGTTGAAGGTGTGCGCATTTGCGAACAGGCAGTCCTTGGCGCAGGAGTCACTCTTACTTCTTCTACAAAAATTATTGATTTGAGCGGAAGTGCACCCGTTGAGTTGAAAGGAAAAATTCCTCCGCGTTCGGTAGTGATACCCGGAAGCATTCCGAAAATATTTCCTGCAGGAGAATTCCAGGTTCCCTGTGCACTGATAATCGGGCAGCGAAAAGAAAGTACGGATAAGAAGACGAGTTTGAATGATGCTCTCCGTGACTTCAGTATATCCGTTTGATTTTGCGAAACGCTTCTGGCTGTTTTCTTCTGGCTGTCGTATAACATATAACTTATAACGCATAACAATTCTTCTTGAAGTTTCTGATTATACAATCTGCCTTCATCGGTGATGTCATCCTTGCAACAGCAATGGTGGAAAAACTTCATTCTGCTTTTCCTGATTCGAAGATTGATATGCTTGTCCGCAGCGGAAATAAATCGTTGCTTGAAAATAATCCCTGCCTGAACAAAGTAATTGTTTGGAATAAAAAGGAAAATAAAATCGGGAATCTGCTTAAGGTAATTTCTTCTGTCAGAAAAGAAAAATATGATGCAGTGATTAACGCTCATCGTTTTTTGTCAAGCGGATTGATAACCGCATTATCCGGAGCGAAAGAAAAAGTCGGCTTCAACAAAAACCCGCTGTCTTTCTTATTTACAAGGAAGATGGAACATTCCATTGATGGTGTTCATGAAACCGAACGTAATCAAAAGCTCATTGCTCATTTTGCTCCCGGTAAGCCGTCTGTTCCGCGACTGTATCTGGCTGCTGATGACAATGCGACACGTCAATTCAAGATTGATGAACAGGGAAATAGGAGAAAATATGTCTGCATCGCTCCTGCCTCGGTCTGGTTCACAAAACAATTCCCGAAAGAAAAGTGGATTGAGTTTATTAATCAGATTCCTGATGAAATCAGTATTTATCTTTTGGGCTCTGAATCCGATTCAAAATTATGTGAGCACATTTTGCTTCAAACCTCAAACCTCAAACCTCAAACCTCAAATCTTTCCGGCAAACTTTCCTTCCTCCAAACCGCTTCACTCATGCGCGATGCGGTGATGAATTACTGTAACGACTCCGCTCCTCTGCACATTGCATCTGCAGTCAATGCCCCGGTGACTGCAGTATTCTGTTCAACCGTTCCTGAATTCGGTTTCGGACCGCTGTCAGAAAAATCTTTTATAGTACAGACAAAAGAAAAACTGGATTGCCGTCCGTGCGGATTGCATGGTTATAAAAAATGTCCGCGAGGTCATTTTAGTTGTGCCTTTTCAATAGAGATAAATGAATTACTCACTGTGCTGAAGTGAACTCATCTTTTGTGCTCACGCATTTCTCTTCTCGCATCTTTCAGTTTCAAATCTTCCCTCTTGTCATGGAATTTTTTTCCACGTGCCAGAGCGATTTCAAGTTTTGCAAATCCGCGCTCGTTCATGAAAAGTTTAACCGGAATTATCGTTAGCCCTTTTACTTTCACTTTCTGGTTCAGCTTGTGCAGTTCTTTTTTAGTAAGCAGAAGTTTTCGCTGGCGCTTGGGTTCGACATTATTATAGCTGCCTTCTTTGTATTCAGATATGTACATATTCTTCACCCATAATTCTCCGTTCTCAAAAACGCAATATGAGTCAGAAAGGTTTGCTTTGCCTGAACGAATGGATTTTATTTCTGTTCCCGTCAACTGAATTCCCGCAGCATAACTTTCGAGGAGCTGAAACTCAAAGCCGGCTTTTTTATTTTTGATTGCCGTGGTTTCCTTCATCGCACAATGAGGACAGGAATATTTACACGGTGCCTTACCGCGTTCACGGTCGTTCCGAAAATTAAATCTTTCAATCCCCGGTGTCCATGCGCTCCAAGCACAAGCAGGTCAGCACCGTACGCATTCACAATCTCAGGAATTACTTTTTTCGGATTGCCGTAGCCGAGTTTTATTTCCGCAGCAAATCCTTTTTGTTCCATCTCGGAAGAATACTTTTTCAACCCGGCATCATCGCTTTCGGTTTCCATGTCGCCAATCTCGCTGTCCATCATGATGGCTCCTGCCGACTCCACAACGTGAATCAAAAGGTACTGTGCATCTTTTCCTCCCTGCGCAAGCGAATGGCTGATTGTTTTTTCATCCATCACGGAGAAGTCGACACACACTGCAATTTTTTTGTGCGTGAACGGAGTTAACATTGTTATATCAGTTATTAGCGGGTGAATTCGTTTCGCTCTGGCGAGAATGCGTTTGTCAATTAACGGCTTAAAGATAATGTAGAGAAGAAGAACCCCCACAGCAATGGCAACCGGAACCACTGTAAGCCATAGCACCATTGGATTGGAAGAAGTGTTCAGCCATTCAGTTATTGTCGCATAAACTAATTTGACATTGAGCGATACGATGATGATTGCTGTCAACCATGCCAACACTTTTACATAATTTTTGATGACGAACTCTTTCATCTTTTTCTTTTCACTGCAAAAATGAATGAGGGGTATTACGGCAAAACCCAACTGCAAACTCAGTATGACCTGACTGAGGACTAGTAATTGCCCTGTCGCTTCTTCACCAAAATAAATTATGGTGATGAGGGCGGGTATAATGGCAATGAGCCGCGTGATTAATCTCCGCAGCCACGGAGCTATACGCAGATTGAGATAACCTTCCATTACAATTTGTCCTGCAAGAGTTCCCGTGAGCGTTGAACTTTGTCCGGCAGCAATCAGAGCGACAGCAAAAAATATTGGCGCCATTTTATTTCCGAGAAGAGGTTCAAGAAATTTATGCGCGTCCTGAATTTCGGCAACGTCAAACATTCCGTTCATAAAAAAAGTCGAAGCAGCAAGAATCAATATGGCTGAATTGACAAAGAAGGCAAGGTTAAGAGCGATGGCAGAATCGATGAAGTTAAACTTAATAGCTTTTTTTGTCTCTGAAAAATTTCTTTCGAATTTCCTAGTCTGCACCAAGGCGGAATGCAGATACAAATTGTGCGGCATCACCGTGGCACCGATAATTCCGATGGCGATATACAGCGCATCGTAATTCGGAATGGATGGAATGAAGCCCATTGCGATTTCCGATAATGCCGGCTGTGCAAAAATCATTTCGGCAAGAAAAGACAAACCGATAATCGTGATGAGTGAAATGATAAATGCTTCCATCTTCCGCATTCCGAAATTAATCAGGAATAAAAGCAGAAACGTGTCGAGCACCGTGATGCTTACACCCCAGATGAGCGGCAGCCCGAATAATAGTTGAAGCCCGATAGCCATGCCCAGCACTTCCGCGAGGTCGCAGGCGGCAATGGCAATCTCGGCAAGTATGTAGAGGAAAAAATTGACTACGCGCGGATAACTTTCACGCGATGCCTGAGCCAAATCTCGCCCACGGACTATTCCAAGGCGCGCACTCAAACTCTGCAGCAGCAGCGCCATGAGATTCGACATGAGCAAAACCCAAATCAGCTTGTAACCAAACTGGCTTCCGCCTGCGATGTCTGTCGCCCAGTTGCCGGGGTCCATGTAGCCGACACTTACTAAGTATGCCGGACCGAGAAATGCAAAAAGTTTTTTCCAGAAACCTGATTGCTGTTTCACGTTCACCGAAGCATGCACTTCTGCAAGCGAGATCGATGCTTTTTCGATTTTCATTTTTTAATGACTAAAAGATGTTTCGCCACTT
>DATDOJ010000448.1:0-8213 GCA_035293345.1 Bacteroidia bacterium | reverse complement strand
CTTTGGGTGAATGGGATTGGAAAGAAAACGTATTTTGAGTATGGAGGAAATGGCGGGGAGAGGCTGATTATGGTTGCCGAGATGTGGATTATGGTTGGCGAGATATGTGTTATGATAGCCGAGATATGGTTTAGGACTGGCGAGATATGGATTATGGTTAGGCGTAAATGCTTTAGGTGTTGTGAGATATGTCTTAGGATAACCGAGATATGCTTTTGGTATGCCGAGATATGTGTTACCTTTGCCGAGAAACCACCCATAGCCGGAGAGATGGGGGCTAAGGGCGCAATAAAATGAGTTTTGAACACTTTAATACGCACTAACATGGAAGAGAACACAGTTACGAAGCAAGTAAACTTAGGTTTTGAGATTGGGAAACTGATTAAGGCAAAGGGGTTAAGCAGAAACCAGCTTGCGCCCAAAGTGGGAATGGGGATGGCTTCTTTTGGGAGCATGCTGAAGAAAAAAGATTTGCATACGGAGCGTGTGCGGCAGCTTAGCGAAGTGCTGGGTGAAAATTTGTTTGCGCTGTTCCTGCTTGAAAAACCTGCGAATGAAAAAACGCTGACCGAAGAAATTGAAGGGCAAAAAAAATTGCTTGATGAAAAGGATAAGAAGATTGCTGAACTTGAAAAAGAACTTAAGCTGCTGCGGGAAATGATTGATGTGATTAAATCTTTGGGGAGAGGGAAGTGAACGGGCATAGTTGGCTAATGCAATTGCTGATGCTCGAAACTATGCCCAACTGAGATTGCGGGACTCAACTGACGCGCGAAACTTTGGCTGACCTGACCGCATGGATAGTCCTGAAAACCGTTGGGACGAAGGATTATTTTTCAATCATCCCAGCACTTTGGCAAACGAAAAATATTCGTCTGCGTTTGTTTTATTTCCATTAACGGAAAATAATATTTTTCTATTGAAAGAAAAGCAAACTTTACATCTCCAAAATTTTAAAACCCTGATGTCATGAAAAAAAAATTACTCGTTGTATTCATTTTCTTTCTGCAGCATTTAAATGCGCAGACGCTTTTAACCAGCATGCCCGAAACCGATAATGATGTTAACGCTATATATCGATGGGGAAATACCGTGTATATCGGTGGAGGTTTTCTGAACATTAATGCTTCACCAAAAAAATACCTTGCAAGCTTTGATGCTGTGACCGGAACAGTCAACAGCTGGAATCCTGCACCGAATGGTGAAGTTAAGGCGCTGGCAGTAGCAGCCGGAAAGCTAATAGTGGGCGGCAGATTCGACACCATTAGCCAGCAGCCGCGCAATGGCATATGTATGTATGACCTTGCCACGGGAATGTTAGACAGTTGGTCGCCCACCACCAATCAGAATGTTTATGCCATTGCCACTTACGGCACTACATTTTATTTTGTGGGTTACGGTACAGGTATGAATGTCTATTGTGTAGATGCAGCTACGGGCAATTACACCGGATGGATGTCGCAACAACCGATGACAGGGCTTATTGCCTGGGCATTGCTTCGAACCGATGACTATGTATATGCAGGAGGCGATATTGATTTTTTTTCTTCCACTATCAGGGACCTTTGCCGTTTTGATGCAGTTACCGGTGTCCTCGATACTTCATTCCATCCCGCTAACAACCTTCCTTCAAGCGACTGGATTACTTCGCTGGCGCAAATTGATTCTAATGTGTATGTAGGCGGAAGCTACACCAACATCGGAGGGCTGCCCCGCAACGGCATTTCATCGTTTTATCCTAATGGCAGCATCACATCTTTTAATCCCTATTGCAGCAACCATCAGATATTCGCACTCTTTCCATCGGGCAACTATATATGGCTGGGCGGAAACTCTTTTGTGCTTGGCGGTTTCAACCGTCCGCGCATTGCACAAGTCAATACAGCCACACAGTATGCTACCTGCTGGGACGGTTCTTCCATTCCGACCAGCAGTTGGCTTTGGCCACTTTCAATTTTTGTAATGGGCGATACTGTTTACGCAGGTGCTGAATCGCCTTCGGTAAACGGCAGGCGTTTTAATGTCATCATCAACAGCCCGGTTCCGCAGCTGCCAGATTCTATTACCGGTCCTGTTCTGGTTAACCAGTTTCAGATGGCAACGTACAGCGTTCCGCTTCACCCGGGAAACACATATTACTGGAACATCACAGGCGGCACCGGCTCTTCCACAACCAACACTATTAACGTTACATGGGGAAGCGGTCCCGCTGGCACGGTTACCGTTGTCGAAAATAATCCGTCCCTTGCCTATTGCTACAGCGATACGCTGACAATGAATGTCACCATCCAGATAAGTACAGGCACAGATAATAATGAATTGAATAACGATATTTTCATTTCCCCTAATCCGTCTGACGGAAAAATAATTCTGCATGCCGGAACATTGCGTTCTCCGTTTTCTGTTTCTGTTTACAACACTCTGGGAGAACGATTATTCTTTGAGAACAAAACGGAAGTGAACGAATTTTTTTCACTGGACTTCACCACACTTAACACAGGAATTTATTTCCTGCACCTCCAATCTGAAAACAATAATCTTTACAAGAGGTTTGTCATTGAAAGGTGAATGAGGCAATGCCGGTGATGAAGCGCAATTGGAAAACAGAAAAGGCAGGCAGGACTGAGCTGACGGGCGAAACTTTGGGTGACGGGGTTCTTCTTTTTTGTTTTGGAGAAAGAATTACTTTTGAGAAAAATCTTAAATGAATGTTATTATGAGCAACATACAACAATCGCTGCAAGGGGCATTATCCGATTTAAAAATGCGCTACCCGATTTCGGAAATGGCATTGTTCGGTTCGTATGCACGGGGAACGGAAACAGAAAAAAGCGATGTGGATATTTTGGTTTCTTTCAGCGGGCCCATCGGTATTCAGTTTATTGATTTGGCAGATGAACTGGAAAAACTACTCGGAAAAAAAGTGGACCTCATCACCAAAGAAGGCCTCAAGCCAAGACAGTGGGAATATCTCAAGGACAAAGTAATTTATGTCTGACCGTCCGGCACATCTCATCATTCAGGATATGCTCGACAGCATATCGGATATTCTTGCCTACACGCAGGGCATGAGCAGGAATGATTTTATGCCGACAAGAAAACCCGCGATGCAGTAGAACGCAATCTTGAAATTCTTGGTGAGGCGGCTAACGCCTGCCTGAAAATATTTATGCAAAGCAGAGCAGTGTTGAATGGCATAGAATTATCTCGCTGCGAAACCGTCTTATCCATGGCTACTTCAGCATCAAGGAAGATATTATCTGGAATGTGATTACGGATTACCTTCCTCCATTGAAAAAACAGCTTGAACAGATTTTGAAAGAGTTGTAAAGCGCCCACCGCACCGCGCTGAAGAAGCGCAATTGAAAAACAGAAAAGGCAGGCAGGACTCAACTGATGCGCGAAACTTTGGGTGACTGGGTGTGTAACTTAAAAGGCAATTGTTTTATCTTTGTTGAAACAAAAAACCATGAGTACTATTCTGATTAAATCGAACAATAAGAAGAATGACAATTTCATTCTGAAACTGGCGAAGAGCATGCGCCTGAGAGCTAAAGTCCTGAAAGAAGATGATGAGATGGATTTACTGCTGATTAAATCCATCGATGAAGGAATGGAATCAGGCGAGGGCTCAAAGGAAGATGTAAAGAAAATGTTCGCCAAGCATGGAATTAAAGTATAGTAAAAAATTCGTCCGTCAGCTAAGGCAGTACAGGAATGACGAAAAGTTTTTTCAAATTCTTTCCAGAAAAATCAGGCATATTGAATCGGTAAATTCTCCGGCAGAGATAAGCGAACTGGTGCGGATAAGAAAAACATCAGCGCACTACAGAATCAAAATAAAATTATCCGACAGAATAGTTTATCGTATTGGCATCAGCGTTTTTCGCAACACGGTTTGGTTTGCTTCCATAGAAAACGATAAGAAGAGATTTTACAGGCAGTTTCCGTAAACGCTCACCGCGTTGATAAAGCGCAATTGAAAAACAGAAAAGGCAGGCAGGCGCGAAACTTTGGCTGATTGGAATGGGAAAGAAAAAATTGCTGACGCATCAAACCTTGGTTTATTGCAGCAAGGTATCGGACTGCAGCAAGACCATATCGGTTTAAGTTGAAACAATATCGGTTTGCTTCAAGACCATGTGGGTTTATCACAAATCCATATCGGATTGAAGCAGAAACATATCGGATTATGGTAAAATCATATGGGAATGGAATAAACCCATATGGGAATGCTGCAAACCCATATCGGAATGCCGGAAAGCAATGTCGGAATAGAGCAAAACCATGTCGGAAAATGATTTTCCGACACGTTAAAACCTCAAAATAATGCAAAATTAAAGCAAGGCAATAAAATTTTGATTTTTAAGCCATGCTTTGGCGCCCACCGCACCACGCTGATGAAGCACAATTGAAAAACAGAAAAGGCAGGCAGGACTCAACTGATGGGGGAAACTTTGGCTGACCGGGTTCAGACAGAATAGAAATTATTCTACGGCAAGTTTTCCTGATGCTTTAATTCCGGTTTGTGTTGTCAGGATATAAAAATAAATTCCTTCTCGCAAGGCTTGGAAGTCTATTTCGGTTTCAGGTTTTGTAATCTCTTCCCGGTAAATTATTTGCCCTAAGCTGTTCATAAATGTGAGCGTTGAATTTATCTCTGTCGTGCGGACAAAACATTTTCCATTCGAAGGGTTAGGAAATATGAGAACCGAAGTATGGTTTGCATTCATTTCTTCTTCTGCTGTTGTCAGGCAAATATTTATTACCGGTGCAGCAACAGGAGTTACAGTGAATGTTGAAGTAACATCCTGCACTGTAATAACAGGGTAGAAAATATTAATTACTGTATCAATAACAAACGGAATGCCGGACGAACTGCCAGCAACGCTGCCCATGTTGCAGCTTGCCTGGAACAAGCTATTGGTTTTAATAATGAACAGGTTGGAATAGTCCGAACCATAAAAAGCTACTCCGCTGTCCTGTGATAATGTTGCCGCAAGAGAAGAAAAAGGATAAGCCGAAGAATAATTGTACAAGCCAACAGCGCTTACATTGCCCGAGGTATCAACGTGGGTCAGGCCTGGGGGTGTTGTCCAGACAGTTCCTACCAAATAATTTCCATTCGATTTTTCACTGATAAAGCCATTGTTGCCAATGCCGCTTCCAATGAGCTTAAACCATTTAACATTACCTGTAGCACTTATCTTAAGCAGGGATTGCCAGCTTGCAAAAGCCCCGTATCTTCCTCCTATAAGATAATCACCTGTTGAAGTTTCACACACGGCCGATACAGAAACCGTCTGTGCTCCAGGCCCCAGCTGACGAAACCATTGCAAATTTCCCGCTGCGTCAAGCTTTATAATTTCCAGATCAGAAGTGTCTTGTGGAGATACCGTATCGCGATACATGACGCCTGCCACCAGCATACCCCCATCTGATGTTCCAGTCACTACGTCTGCCCCGGCTATGTGATAAGGCAAATTATGCCCGAATGATTTTGCCCATAAAAGGTTGCCGGCAATAGTTGTTTTCATAACAAAGTGGTTATCCTTGTTTCTCCCTGCAAACACAAGATTCCCGTCACCGGAGAGGGAAAGCGAACGTCCCGTCTGTATCGTAAGTGGCGTAGTATCGTGGTACGCATATGCAGAGAGCAGTGCTCCTGAAGCGCTGATGTGCCAGTAATGAATTTTACCTGCATTGCTTTCTCCCCCGATGGCCAGTGAACTGTCCGGCAATTGAACAATCTGATATGCAAAATCATGTTGCGTCACCGAATCATAGGCAAAAGCCCACAGTACATTACCTGAAAAATCGGTCTTAACTACGCTGAAGCTGCTCTGTGTGGCAGCACTATTTGTCGATGGGGTGATGCATGCATATCCGCCATCGGATGTGCTGATAATTTTAAACAATTGAGCGAATGGATTCAGGTTGGTCGAAATTCCCGGGCCGTATTGGTTCGAAAAGGATTGCGCTGCAATGCCTGATGAGATTAAAACAAAACACAGAAGTGATGTTATTTTTTTCATGCCGGTTAGCTTAATTTTTTCAAAATTATAATTATAAATGATATGTCAAATCAAAATTTTGGTTAACGACAAAAAACGGGAGGGGAAAAACTTAAAGTTAATCGGCTCCCGCACCGCGCGGATGAAGCGCAATTGGAAAACAGGAAAGGCAGGCATGACTCAACTGATGGGCGAAACTTGGGGTGACGGGGATGGGAAAGAAAAAGTATTTTTGGGGAGAGAAAAATATTAACCATGAAAAAAATTTTACTTATCTCTTTAATAATATTTTCTTTTTCAGTAGAAGCTCAAAACCTTGTACCGAACGGAGATTTTGAGCAATATTCTTCTTGCCCAAATGGTCCTAGTCAACTTGATTCAGCATTGTTCTGGTTCAATCCAGGAGGAGGTTCTCCTGATTATTTAAATCAATGCTCTGGAAATCCTTTTTCTGATGTTCCCAATAATGTTTGGGGTTATCAAGCAGCGTATGGAGGCAACGGTTATTGCGGAATCTATTTGGTTGTTATTCAGATGATGCAATCACAGAATTACAGAGAATATGTGGAAGTTCCTTTAACTTCTCCTCTCATTAGTAATCTATGTTATGATTTTGAAATGTATATCAACTTGGGTAATATATGTAGCTATACTACTGATGACATAGGAGTTTATTTCTCCGATACAGCAATTAATGGAAGTACAAATTATTATCCCTTACCATTCATTCCTCAAATTAATAATATTTCAGGTAATATGCCAGATAGTATAAACTGGATGTTAGTCAATGGTAGTTATACCGCATCGGGAGGGGAAAGCTATTTGATAATAGGAAATTTTAAGAATGATGCCAACACAGATACTGTTGTTTCCAATGGCTTGGGTAATACATATTCCTATGTTTATATCGATGATGTTTCCTTAACGCCTTGTAAAAGTAACACCGTTAATGAACCTGTAAAAAATTCAGCCATAAATATTTATCCAAGTCTCTCCTCTGAGGATTTAATAATAGAAATTTCTGTTTTATCATCTGAGAATAAATACTTGAGTATTTATAATTCTCTTTCACAGGAAGTTTTGTTCAAGAGGTTTACTGAACAGTCCTACGCTGTGGGAATTTCTTCTTTTCAAAATGGGATTTATTTTGTTGAGGTTAGGTCTGGAAAAGAAATAGTGAGGAAGAAGTTCGTGAAGATGTGATTTAACTTTTTGAAAAAGGTTGAGAGAGTTACAGAACCCGCGGAGCTACGCCCGATGGAGGCATAGGATGGGTTTGAGCGTGAGATGCCGAGAGCGGGAAGAGAGGTGGTGAGAGTTGTAAATGTTCGCGTCCAAAAACTTTTTAAAATGTCGAATGATGAATGTTGAATAATGAATTATGAAGTTGGCGCGTTCAACATTCAACATTCGAAATTCAACATTCATAATTTCTAATGCGCCTCCAGCCAGTTGTTTCCGGTTCCGATGGTGACTTCAACGGGGACGCGGAGGGCGAGGGCGGTTTTCATTTTGTCTTCCACGAGGGTTTTCACTTCATCGAGCTCGGAGCGGAGGACATCGAAGAGAAGTTCGTCATGCACCTGGAGCACCATTTTTGATTTGAGCTTCCGGGCGTGCAGCTCGCGGTGGATGTTTATCATGGCAATTTTTATCATGTCGGCAGCGCTGCCCTGGATGGGTGCGTTGATGGCGTTGCGCTCGGCAAAGCCGCGCACGGTTTGGTTGGCGGAGTTGATGTCGCGCAGGTAGCGCCTGCGCCCCATGACGGTTTCCACGTATCCTTTGCTGCGGGCGTTCTCGATGCTTTCGTCCATGAACTCGCGCACGCGCGGATACTGACGGAAATAATTTTCTATGATTTCTTTGGCTTCGGTGCGCGATATGTTGAGCCGCTCGGCAAGCCCGAATGCGGAGATGCCGTAGATGATTCCGAAGTTGACCATCTTGGCGTTGCGCCTTTGGTCGGAGGTGACGGCTTTCAAATCCACGCCATAGACTTTTGCTGCCGTGGCGGAGTGGATGTCAACACCCGATGAAAAGGCGTGGAGCATTCCTTCGTCCTGGCTGAGTTCGGCAATGATGCGGAGTTCGATTTGCGAATAGTCGGACGAGAGGAGGACGTGGTTTTTGTCGCGCGCCACAAATGCTTTTCGGATTTCGCGCCCGCGCTCGGTGCGGATGGGAATGTTCTGCAGG
>DATDOJ010000447.1:0-5850 GCA_035293345.1 Bacteroidia bacterium | reverse complement strand
TCATCTAATAGCTGCATGATAAAAACGACAATGGAATTTATTAAGACATCAAAAATTATTTCGCAACAACTCTATTATATTCATGCGAATCAAACAAAACTGATAAGCAGCCAATCACCGCTCATTACAGAGGTAAGTGATGTTTCAAACAGGTGGAAGAAATTAAAAGAGCAGATTGATTTTTTTCAGATGAACTTTACTGTCTTCAACAGCAGATGCGACATCTTCATAAAAAGGTTGTCAACAGACACAAATACCAAACAGCTTGAAGAACTTCTTTCCGAAGGTAAAATGGTAAACAATATGATAGAAGCAATTAATCTAAAGACAGAGAAGATTTTTGAAATAATCAACCGCGCTGAAAAAATAATGGCAGCAAATATTAATTGAAAACCGCAGTTAGGTGTAATTTCGCGCCAAGGCAAAAGCGAAAGGCAACATCGCGTGAAGAAATAAAATAAATTGTCCGAACTGTGATTAAGGAAAATAATAAAATCCTAATCTGAGAAATCAAAATAATATATCCATGACACTACTTGATTACATGACTGATGCTGAGAAGGAACTCATGATATTGTATGAGGTACTGAACAAACATTTTTATTCAGGAGAATTTATTTTTCATGAAAATGATGCAAACTTTTTGAAACAAGCAAAAGGAATAGTGGATGACATAAAAAAGAAAGCCCTTATCTTGCAACAGGAAGAAGCGAAGAAAAAGAAAAGCAAGGAGGAAAGTGCAAAAGAACCTGTGCTTTGCACAGTGTGTAACCAAATGGTGCAGGCAGCTATTATCGGTGAAGGAAAAAATTCAATGGGGCTGCGCGTTTATAAGCGCAGATGTTCAAACTGCGGTGCTGACTTTTTTGATGTTAACCCTTACATGACAAGCGAAATGCTTATTTTCATGGAGCACACGATTGCCGAATTTACAACTATAAAGGATGGCACAAGTTTGGCTCAACAATTAAATATTCCTGAAAAAGAAAGTGAACGGATTAAAGAGAGTTATCTCAATCTTAAATCCTCTGCAGAAAAAGAATCGGAAGCCATTGAAGAAGTTAAAAAGGCAGAGGAAGAACTGGAACTTGCTACTAAAGAAATAACCGAAATTCTAAAAGATGCTTACCTTGAAGTGCTCGCTAAAAAACCACTCAAACCCGATTAAGTTTCAGAAAACATAAACAAACAAAAGCGATATCCCTATAATATAATCGGGGACAGCTTTGTCTGATGCAATAAAAGAAATTGTCTGAACTATGATTAAACTGATTAGAATGATTGCAATGATTAATGAAAATAATGAAACACTAATCTGAGAAATCAAAAGAACCACAAGAAATCATAGTTCAGATAACACATTCAAAGAAATAACCTGTTAAAGAATTAAAAGCTCAGATGAAACCTACTTCCATAAATGCCGGTTTTCGCACCATTCGTTTGGAATACAACAACGAGAAACTCCCAAATAAACAGGAACAAAAGGTACTGCATAATTACCCGAAATTTCATTTCGCTTTTGAATCGCTTGCAAAGCGCTTTGAAGAGTTAGAAAAAAATCAACCCGGTTATGTTTCTTCTTTACAAGCGGCATTAACTGCTTTTGAACCTCTTGAAAAGGAATGTTTTGTGATTGAATATTTTTTCAATAAGCCAAATGAAACTCCCCCTGCAGGAATAAACGTACCGGAAACTATGAATTCCGATTTCACTAACGCTGTAATTAAACGCGGACAGTCATTTGACCCGTTAATGAAACCACTTTATCATTGGGTTGATACGATTCACCCTGTGTATAAGAAATGGATAACCGATTGGGATGAGTTTTACGAGCGTCTTGATGCGTTCCAGAAAGATGTTTCTTTGATGTACGCTCATTGGGAACAAGGAACCGTGAACATTTCTGAATTTGATGTTGACTCGCAGAAGTTTTATGGATTCATAGACGATTTACAAAAACGATACCGTAAGTTCAGCAAAGAATATAATAAACTTGTGTTAGATTATAATAATTTTCTTGCCCGAATCACTCATTCCTATGAACAGATTAACATGGTGAGCGATAAAACTCAGGAGATACTGAAAAAGCTGCCCGGACATGGCAATAATATTAACCTGAATTAAGAAATAATATTTTATCCTGTGGAATAATACATTGAATTAAAATAATCAGGTATAAAATTACGTTACTAATCCGTTATAGACAGAGAAAACAATCTGAAATAAAAATCATGGCATTGAAAAGCAAAGAATATAAGCATGCTTTCTTTAATGTGATATTGGAATATGATGATTCCAAACCGGAATCGGATTATGAAAAAGAACTGGTGAAGCGTTACATGGATTTTCTCACCCAGCTTCAATCAAAAAGAGAGTTGATGAAAGACCTTCGCAACCGCTATTACCATGAGCAGTTGATGGTTGATGATGCAGCGCCTTTATTGGATGAATTGCTGAAGCAATATGAACTTCTGCTCCCGCAAACCGAAGAATTCCGTGACGGAAAAAACAACGACCGCGATGAATACCGCAGCTTATGCAATGAAATAGTAGAAGGCAATAAAAAATATCTTCAATATCATGAAGACACGGTAAATAAAATCAGGAATATTATCAATGATAATGAAAAGTATTTCGATGTTCTTTTTAACTGGTTTGAAAATGATGTGGAAGAAGAAAAAGCATATTCATATTTCGATGACTATGCACAGGAATTGTATGGCGATTATGAAAAATATTCCTTGTCCCTTACGGCATACGATAGAAGTGTAGACGATATGAAAGGCGAATGGCAGAAACTTGGCAAAGAGTGGAATGAATTATTCGCGATTAGAGAAAAAACAGTTGCGCTGTCGAGAATTTATTCGGATAAGATTATTGGAATTAACAGCAGGAGTAATGCGCTTAATCAAATGATGGAGCAGCTTTCGGCAGGAAAGTTTAAACCGGAAAAAGTTTTAATCGAAGAGATTGACTCACATTGCATCCAGTTCAGATTCCTGGAAAAAGATATGTTCAGCGCACGGGAAACTAACGTATCGAAGGTGGATATTAAGTTCAGGATTGATTATGACGTTGAGAAAATCAAAGAGAACGAATGGATTTTTGATATGGATAACTATGTTCTGGCAGAACAGGAAATGTTTATGCACATCAGAACATCTTTCAGGATTCCTATGACTAAAAAATATATGTTCAAAACTGAAACGCTGACGTTTCTCATGGACAAGGGATTGCAAAATGCTTTTGAATGTGCCGATGAATATTATAAAAAAGAAAAAAAGAAGCTGGACTGGACAAAGTTTAAAGTGCCTGAAGAAGCGAGGGAATTCCTCATCAAAAATCTTGTGGAAAGAACTTCGCGCTTTGATGATTCGGAGGAAGAACGGATGGGATACTATAACTTCAGCACCATGCTGGACAAAAATATCCTTACAGGCGGAACGGTTCTTATTCTTAATGAAGTATTATTTTATAATCCTGCCTTCAACTGGGACAAAAACCAGAAATCATTCGGAGAAAGAATCCCGGTTCACAAATATGTTACGCTTCGCTGCTTCATTGACGCGGCAAAAAAGAAACCGCAAAGGATTAATGTAGGTCAGTTGCTTTGTTTTATGTTGTGTATTGACTGCGCTTCGCAGTTATTGACCGGAGAGCATCTTGCCGCCCTCGAACCTCGTTTGAATGAATGCAAGTTTGACGAAAACATCAGAAAAGAATATCTGAAAGAGGCACAGCAATTTATTAAAGACATTCTCGACCAGATGAAAGCAAAGGATGGTAAGTTTGTTGACCTGGAAGAAGACCAATGTGACTGGAACAGCATGATAAATTAAATAAAATAAATTATCTGAACTCCCGCAATAAGCGGGACAAGTGTGATTAAACTGATTAGAATGATTAAATGATAAGATAGAAGCAAGCTAACTCAAAACTTTCGAAATTCCAATCAACATGACAACAAAACAAAATGCAGCAACTCTTCTGTTCGCTTTTTCAATATCAATTGTGAGCGCACAACATAATAAAGCATTGACAATTCAGCATGCCGAAAAGCATGGATTATCAATTTCACATCTTGACAGTATTTATAAAAGCGTAGTTCATGTGGACACTTCTCAAGCGGTTTTCAAAACCGAAGCAGAGCAACAAGCAATGGGAGAAGCATACATGAAGTTATTGCAGGACTTCGGAAAGTTTTTAACCGCAAATAATTTTAAGTGGGAAAAGCCAACAAAAGGGTTTAACAGAATTTATTTTAATTCTGATGGAACAATTGATTATTTTCTTTATAACTTTCAAACTACGAATGTGAAACCCGAAGACCAACTTTCACAGGAGAAACAAACTGAATTTGATAGATTGCTGAATTTGTTTATCAAGGACTACAGGATTTCATTAACAGCGAAAACAAAATTTGCACAATGCAGTCCGACAAGATATATGCCTAAGGAATAATTTAAGCGGGCGACATCTCCCGTTAGGCGAAGTATCAAACCAGGGCAAAAGCGAAAGATAACTTCACCTGAAGAAATAAAATAAATTGTCTGAACTATGATTAAGATGATTAGAGTGATTGCAATGATTAAATAAAATAGTGAAATACTAATCTGCTCCGCAGTATATGTAATGCTGCTGTAAATAAAATAACTAATACATGGGAAAAAATATTTTCACTCTCAATAATACCGGTATCCATCATGATTACAGCGCCATGGCTTTTGTAACTTTTGAGACATTGCTTCATGAGCAGGAATCAGGCGCAAGAGGTTTTATGAATAGCATCGGTTATTTTACCGACTCTGATTTTCATGCGCTCAATAAGCGCATACAGATTACCGGAGACAAACAGGTAGGTATGAATGAAAAACAATTGATAATTTTTTATTCAGTGGTGCATTTTGCTTGTATTGCATTTGTAGATGAAAAGGAAATAAAGTTTCTGCGTCCTCACTTTAACCCTGACCTGGGCGACTTGCTTATTATGAAAGAAAAATTATTGCAATTCGGAACCGTGGTTTCTGAAAAGCTGAGAAGAGAATATTCACATCTGAAAGATTTTAATTTCGTAGCTGAAAAAATTTCAATTGATTAACTCCCTTCAGTCGAAGTTCAAACCAAGGCAAAAGCGAAAGACAACTTCGCCTGATGAAATAAAATAAATTGTCTGAACTGTGATTAAACTCCTGCCTGCCACCGCACCAGCCAACAGCAATGGCAGGCAGAGTTTCATAGAGGAAAAAAATGTTTTTCATAATGTTCAATGAACAATGTTCAATGTTCAATGCTCAGCTCTATCGTACAACCGAACCATTAAACCATTGAACAATTTTTCTAAGGTGCCACAATCGAAATTACATCCGTGTCAGGACTGCGCCCTGCTGCGTTGAAAGCATACCTGCGCACGTAGTAACGTGTTGCGCTCACCAGCGAACCATGCGTGGTTTTGCGCGATGATGAAACATTCAGTATTAATGTTCCCGCGAAGCTGCTCACCTGCACATCCTGTCCCGCAACGGCAATAACCGCGTTCTGGTCTGTCGTCATGATGGTGACAAATCCTTTTGCGTCTTCCACCTTGTCGCAGGTAATGGTAATGGTTCCCGGCTGGTCGCCATGCTTCAGCTTCATGTTTTCCGGCTTCAGCGGAGGAGCAAGCGGAGTGTGAACGGTTTCTGTCGGAGTGAATCCTGCGCTGGTAATAATCACCACGTTGCCATCGGCAATGCGGTCAACGTAGCCGGCTTCTTTTCTCATCAGGTCATCGAGCACAATTTCGGCAGCGTCCTGCGCTGTGGTTTCTGCCGGACCTCCTCCCTGCGCTTCGTTATATGTTGTTTCGAGATT
>DATDOJ010000446.1:0-3443 GCA_035293345.1 Bacteroidia bacterium | reverse complement strand
GATACAATGCTGATTCTTTCATCAGGTCACGCAATTCAAAAGGATTCGGAGTGTCTTTATCAATTTTTGAAAGTGCATATTGGTCAACTCGCAACAATGCTGATTTCACAAATGCAATTGCTTTGAATGGTGGATTTGGATTTTCAATTATCTGAATTGAACCGTCAGTTGAAAAGATAATTTTCAACTCTGTTCCGTCTGTTGGTAATGGCTCCCACTTTGAAACGCTGCCTGTGTGTTCAACAAATTCAGGGTCGTTAAAACTCTTACAGAGTTTCTGCACAAGTTCACTTTGGATCACTTCCAAATGTCCCAACTTACTTGCCCTCTCTGGTGGCAAACGATTTCCTTTTCCTTGTTGATATGGCATTTTTATTTGTTTGTTGGGGGAGTAAATCTTTTTGCTTGCATGGAAACAACAAACCTATGTGAACGGGTAAGCATACGCATATATCCGATTGTCTTCGCTTGAAGAATATCATTCTTAATGCTTTCGTATGCGATGTTCACTTTTGCAAGTTTGTTTGTGTCGTCTTGTGAAGCTAAGTGTGCAATGAAAAAGTTTTCAGTTTGTGCAAGCAAATCAGAATTTACTGTTGAAGGTGATTGAGTAGAGTAAACCATTCCGATATGATATTTCGCACCCTCTTTTGCAAACCGTCTATAAATCCTTGTTTCATCACTGTTGTCGTTGTAACCAAAAAGATTGTGTGCCTCTTCAAAGTAGAGTTGAACAAAATGATTTTTCAAAGCATCTTCTGTAAACTTTGTAGTTTGATGACGAAATACAGCCGTTGAAAGCTGTCGGGAAAAATAGAGCATTACTTCTTCGTTAGCATTTCCTAAATCTAAAATGACGGTTTTCCCTGCATCAAGCAATCTTAAAATATCTATCACAAAATTTCCAGCATTTGCATCGTGGTAAATGCGATAGGGTTGAATTAATGGCGGACCGGTTCCTGTTCTTGGTTCAAGAAAGTTGAGGATTGCTAATTCATCAGCATCAAATGGATTATTGTTTCCACTGGTTGCCGGATTTGTAGAGTTAGCTCGTTGAAAGCGAATAATAGTTTCTAATTCAAAGACAAGTTCTTGAAGGTTTGAAGGATGAGCAGGCGGTGCATTGTTGTAAACTGCATTCCTAAAAGCTTGATTGAAGTGTGGTGAAAAACCACTCGGAGCATTTTGAGAATTACGAAGCAATCTCGCATATTCAGTTTCATTTGAAGCATATCCTGCTTTTCTCAAAACAGCCCAAAAAAATTGTATTCGTCTAATTGCACGATTCCTTTCGCTACCTGCTGGAAGAGCATTTGCCGTTTCAATTGACGGTATTTCAACGCTACTAAAAGTATCAACATATCCAACATTTCTGCCCGCATCAATTAAAAGCCCTCTAAGAATGGAAATTGAGTTTTCAGGTGTCGTATAAAAATTTAGTTTGAGTGGTTTTGATTCTGTGTTATTCTTTTTTGTCACAGCATAAACTTCGCATCTATCCGGAAAAGCAGATGCAATGGACTTGTTATCATCTTGCGGATTATCGTTTGCATACTCTCCGTTAATGTCAAAAATTAGTTGTCCAACATTCTTACTGTCTTTCGTTGTTTCAAGCAAACTCTGCACAATGAGTTTTACCACATTACTTTTTCCTAATCGTGTTTTCCCAAACATTGCAGTTCTTGTTCCCATAAAGTCCGTGGTTGAAAGGAATATTTGAACTTTTGGTAGTTGTTTATTTGGCAACGGTAATCTACACTCGGTTAGTCGTAATGCTCCAATCTCAAATCTGTTTTCGTTCGGAACAGTCGCATTGTTTACTAAAAAAAGCAAAGCATCATCAGGAGAATATATTTTGTATTTGTGAGCACTCACGTAATTATTCAAGTCGCCTGAAAATTCTATCGTGTCAGTTTTCTCAGGATGTGGGTAAAACATTCCAAGAACTTTTGTTTTCAATGCTCCCCATTGCAATTCGCTTTGAGTAAATATGTCTAACTCTGGCATTGATTTTTTTTGAAGTTCAAAATAAGTTTGCTGAACTTCTTTTGTGAGTGGTGTCGGTGCTGAATCTAAAACACGAAGCAAAGTAAAATGCGGTGGTATGCTTGTTCCGCTTTGTTCAAACGAATCGGGAACCATAATCAACAATGAGTTTCTCGGAATACCGCCAACATTTACTTTGAAAGGGTCGCAAGTGATGATTGTAATTTCATCATAACCGATGTCTAAAACATAACCGACGAATCTGCTTTCATTGTATCGCTTCGCTGTCTCAACTCCTTCTTCAGTGTTTAGAAAATCAGATAAAACTCGCAAGGGGTGATTCTGGTTGGCAGCGTCGTCTAAAAATTTTCTCATGCTTAATAGTTTGTTATTAGAACTTCATTTGAATTTTTGGTTTGTATTCCGGGTTTATCTCCAGTGCCAAAAGGAATTTTTTTAACCTTAAACCCTTTATACAATTTCAAAATGTCTTTGTGAGATGAATTTGTCATTGCCCAACGAATGCGTTTTGATTTCGGTAAATTCTTTAGAGTTTCTGCTAAACGAATTTGTTCATCAAAAAGAAATTTTCCATTGCAGTAATGCAATTCATGTAGATCTTTTTCCCCAGGTTTATATGGTGGGTCAAGAAAAATAAAATCATTTTTTGAAGCATTCAAAATTACTTCTTCAAAATCGTTGCTGTGAATTTCAGCCTTGCGAAAAATCTTTGAAAGTTCAATAATACTTTCGTGTGTGACAACCCAACGTCTTTCTTCGCCACCATAACCAACATTAAAATTCCCGTTGTTGTTGTGTCGCCACATACCTTTGAAACAAGTTCGGTTAAGGTAAAGTGTCCTTGCTGCTCTAAAGTAAAGAGGTTTTCCTTTTGTGCTTTTGTCCCGCACTTTATAATATGAAGATTTGCCTGACGGAAATGATTCAAAAGTTTCCCAAACTTTATGAGGATATAGCTTAATTCCTTTATAAAGTGTAATGAGTTCTAAATTCAAATCGGAAATCAAAGCTTTCTCGGGATTCATGTGAAAGAAAATTGAGCCACCTCCGACAAATGGTTCAATGTAAGTTCCTTTGATATCTTTGCCACCCGGTAAATGATTTATTAAAAATGAGAGTAGTTTACTTTTTCCCCCTGGGTATCTTAAAAACTTCATATTATTCATCTGTACTTCAAATATAAGTTTTAGCTGAACATGTAGCTCTTTTGGAAGGTTACGTCTATGGCGGGGTTTGTGTGCCTTGTCCCGCAAATGGCGAGATGATAAAAATAGAGTAGGGCTGGGCGGCAAAGTCATGGTTGTTTGAATTTAAATAGGAGGCTGTTTATGGTGGCATACAACGTTTGCATTACCATCATTTCTTATCCTCAATTTAATTCATTTTCAGCCAAAGTGGAACATAGACCTACGTCAGCTGCCTCTTATACAACTGCA
>DATDOJ010000445.1:0-2267 GCA_035293345.1 Bacteroidia bacterium | reverse complement strand
AATCCCGTGGCGTGACATTCGTCAATCATCACCAGCGCATTGTATTTATCAGCGAGGTCGCAGATTTTGTCGAGCTGCGCAATGGTGCCGTCCATGGAAAAAACTCCGTCACTCACAATGATTCTGTGGCGTTGACTTTGTGTTTGCTTAAGCATTGCTTCCAAATCATTCATGTCGTTGTGCTTGTAGCGGAACCGCTGGGCTTTGCACAAACGCACCCCATCAATAATGCTGGCGTGATTCAGTTCATCGCTGATGATGGCATCCTGTTCATTGAACAGCGGCTCGAACACGCCACCGTTGGCATCGAAGGCGGCAGCATATAATATCGTGTCTTCCGTTCCGAGAAATTCAGAAATCTTTTTTTCGAGTTCTTTGTGTATGTCCTGCGTACCGCAGATGAAACGCACGCTCGACATTCCGTAGCCATGTGTTTCGATGGCTTTGTGCGCGGCTTCAATCACTTTTGGATGTGATGAAAGACCGAGGTAATTGTTGGCGCAGAAATTTATCACCCGCTTTCCGTTGGCGGTAATCTCAGCGCCCTGCGGAGTGGAAATGATTCGTTCGGTTTTGAAAAGCCCGGCTTCTTTTATTTCGGAGAGTTCTTTTTCGAGGACGGGTTTGAGTGTTGCGTACATGGGAAAATGATTTTGTTTTTTCTTAATCAGAGCAAAGGTATCAATTCAGATAAATGTTTTGAGTAGTTTTGAACGCGGATTTTTTATGATGATTATGATTGATTAAGATTTTTTATTATCAAATATCATAACTATCATAATAATCTGCGTTCTATTTTAAAATCTCCAACATGGAATACAGAAAACGCCCCGATAAATTCGAGCGCAGGAAAAAACCCACCGGCAGCAAACACAACCCGGATTTTTACGGCAAGAGAAAAACTTTTTCAAAAAGAAAGCCGGAAGAAATGCAATCGCTCGGTGATGCCGATGGATTGATTCGCCTCAATAAATACATTTCCAATTCGGGAATCTGCTCGCGCAGGGAAGCGGATGAGTTCATCAAGGCAGGACTCGTTAGCGTGAACGGAAAAATTGTGACAGAGATGGGCGTGAAAGTGAAGCCGGGTGATTTGGTGCGCTATCACGACAGTATTGTTCAGCCGGAAAAAATGATGTACGTGCTGCTGAACAAACCCAAGGACTACATCACCACTCTCGATGACCCGCACGAACGAAAAACCGTTATGGAACTGGTGAAGCATGCATGCCGGGAACGGATTTATCCTGTTGGTCGCCTCGACAGAAACACGACAGGGCTTTTGCTTTTCACCAACGATGGCGACCTGGCGAAAAAGCTGATGCACCCTTCAACGGAAATCACAAAACTTTATCACGTGGAGTTAGACCGCCAACTGAAAGCAGACGATATGACTGCCATCCGGAAAGGAATTGAACTGGAAGACGGGTTCATCAAGGTGGATGACATCGCCTACGCGCAGACACCGGAAATGAAAGGGAAGGTGGATAAAAGTCAAATCGGGATTGAACTGCACTCCGGGCGAAACAGAATCGTCCGGAAAATTTTCGAGCAGCTCACCTACAAAGTGAAAAAGCTCGACCGCACAATGTATGCCGGTCTTACGAAAAAGGATTTGCCTCGCGGCAAATGCCGCCATCTTACTTCGCTTGAAGTGTCTGCATTGAAAATGCTTACAGGCAAAAAAATATTCCGGAGAAATAAATGGAATAAAGAAGGTGTGGAAACCAAAAGCAGAGATGAAAGCAGAAGATGAAACAAATTATTTTTCTTGCGGTTGTTTTAACTTTTTTTATTCCCCTTAAAAGCAAATCTCAGGGATGCAGTGATGTCGGCTTCTGTACAATAGGAACATTGAAGCCGCAGTCAGAATCCGATTCGGCTTACAGGCACAGCGCAACACTTTCATTCAGTTTTGGAATTGGAGATGAAAAAACAAAAATATATCAAGTTATTCCTGAACTTGAATTAAGGATTTTAAAAAATAATTCTTTGCAGATAAAAATGCCGTTCGTTTCGGTGAGAGGAAATCTTGGCGACAATTCAGGCGTAGGGGATATTTCTTTCAGCATGACTCAGACAGTGAAGGAAACTGATAACACAAAATTTAATTTTACGCTCGGATTTAAATTTCCTACGGGAACTACTGCCGAATTAACAACGGTACCAGTTATAAATCCTGTGGTTCCCTTGCCTATGCACTACCAAACCGGATTAGGAACAACCGATTTGATATTAGGTGCTTCAATGAAATACAAAAAATGGAA
>DATDOJ010000444.1:0-3350 GCA_035293345.1 Bacteroidia bacterium | reverse complement strand
CTTCAATGGGCAATACGCTGCCAATCTTTTGGGTGGAAAGGAATTTGAACTTGGAAAAAGCAAGAACCGCGTTGTCTCAACCGGATTGAAATTGACTTACGCAGGCGGATTACGCTATACACCTGTGGACACGGCAGCGAGCAGAACAGCAGGGGAGATAGTCGAAATTGATTCTCTCAGAAACACAAAACAGTTCAGCGATTATTTCCGCCTTGATTTTAAACTGGGTGTGAAAATCAACGCAAAGAAAGTTACTCATGAACTTGCCTTTGATTTTGTAAACCTCCTCAACACGAAAAATATTTTAAAGCTGACTTATTTTTATGACCCGAGTCACCCGCAGGAAAATCCCGTTAAAGAAATTTATCAACTGGGATTCCTTCCATTGTTTTATTACAAAATTGATTTCTGAAAAAATAATAGCCACGAATTGCATGAATTGTTAGAGAACAATTCTCTTGTATTCGAGGGAATCTTTACCAAAATTTACAATCAGCCCAAGTTTTAGTTTGGACGCTGCGAGATAATTTATCGTCTGAGCAATAAATTGGTCATCTATTCCATTGCAGCTTTTTACTTCAAGAATTATTTTGTCAAATAGTGTAAAGTCGGCAAAGAATTTATGCGGCAGAATGATGTCTTTGTAATGAATAAGAAATTCTTTTTCTCTTTCATAAGAATATTGCTTTTGCATGCATTCATATTCAATGGCATCTTTATAAACTATTTCCAGAAATCCCTTGCAGAGAATTCTATGAATCCCCATGCAAATACCAATAATCTTATATGTTCTTCCTTATAAATTAATTCACTCATTTCAATTCGTGCAATTCGTGGCTATTAATTCTAAACATTAAACCTGAAGTGCATCACATCTCCATCAGCAACAACATATTCTTTTCCTTCAGCAGATAAACGTCCTGCATCGCGGCAGGCGGATTCAGAACCGAGGCGGATGTAGTCGTCATACTTGATTACTTCAGCTCGGATAAATCCTTTTTCGAAATCGGAATGAATTACTCCTGCGGCTTGCGGAGCTGTCATTCCTTTGTGAATTGTCCACGCACGAACTTCTTTTTCTCCCGCTGTGAAATAAGTAATGAGGTGTAAGATTCGATACGCTTCACGGATAAGTTTTGCGGCTCCCGGTTCTTTGAGTCCGAGGTCGTGAAGGAACATTTCTCTTTCTTCAATGCTTTCCAATTGTGCTATGTCCGCTTCGATGGCTGCGGAGATAATGAGCACACCTGCATTTTCGTCTTTCACTGCTTCACGAAGTATGTCAGAATATTTATTACCGGTCACCACTGACTTCTCATCCACGTTGCACACATACAACACGGGCTTATTCGTAAGAAGGAAAATGTCGTCTGTGAAATGCTTGTCTTCATCGCTCACCGGAGCCGTGCGCGCGGGCTTGCCTGCTTCGAGATGTTTCTTGTAAATATCGAGAGCATCCAATCCGCGTTTGGTTTCTTTATCCACTCCTGATTTTGCAACCGCTTTAAAACGTGCAATTTTTTTCTCCACTGCTTCGAGGTCTTTCATCTCCAGTTCAAAGTCAATCGTTTCTTTATCGCGCAGCGGATTCACCGAGCCGTCAACATGAATGATATTATCATTTTCAAAACAACGGACGATATGAAGTATCGCATCGGTCTCGCGGATGTTTCCGAGAAACTGGTTTCCCAATCCCTCGCCTTTGCTCGCGCCTTTTACCAAGCCCGCTATGTCAACAATCTCAACCGTTGCAGGAACAATTTTTTGCGGATGCACAAGCTCAGCAATTTTGTTCAGCCGTTCATCCGGCACATTAATCATCCCGATGTTCGGCTCAATGGTGCAGAACGGAAAATTTGCCGCCTGCGCTTTCGCATTGCTCAGGCAGTTAAACAGTGTTGACTTACCTACGTTTGGAAGACCTACAATACCACAGCGTAAACCCATAATGGAAATTAGGAATTAGGAATTAGGAATTAGGAATTAGGAATTAAAAATGGCGGGCAAATATAGATAAGGAACTCAGAGAAGAATGATTTTTATTTCGCCTCTCTTGGCAGAGCATTACATTTGTCCATGCGCTATTTTCTTGAACTCTCTTTTCTCGGAACCAACTATCACGGCTGGCAGAAACAGAAGAACGCTCACTCAGTTCAGCAGGAGTTGGAAAATGCGCTGAAGATTATACTGAGAAAAGAAATTGAAACAACAGGATGCGGCAGAACAGATACAGGTGTTCATGCACGAAAGTTTTTTTGCCACTTTGATTTGGATGCACCCATGGTAAAAATTTCCGCCTTTACTCATCATCTCAATTCACTGCTTCCTAAGGACATTTCCATAATCAATGTTCACAACGTGAACGATGATTCGCATGCGCGTTTCGATGCAACATCGCGCACGTATGAATACATTATAACGAGAAGAAAGGACGCGCTGCTCCATGACCTCAGTTTCCGTTTTGAATATCCCCTCGATATTAAATTGATGAACCGGCTCGCGGGACTTCTTCATGGTGAACACGACTTCGCCTCATTCAGCAAGTCGCGCACGCAGGTGAAGACAACACTATGCAATATCAAAGAAGCAATATGGAGAGAGGCAAACCACCTGTTGATTTTCAGAATCACTGCCGACCGCTTTCTACGCAACATGGTACGTGCAATCGTAGGTACGCTGCTCGAAGCAGGAGAAAAGAAACTTTCAGAAAGGGACTTCAAAAAAATTATCACCAGTAAAAACCGCAGCGCAGCGGGTGTGTCCGTTCCTGCCAGCGGCTTGTATCTTTGCGAAGTGGAATATCCGTTTATTATTTCCCGCTGATAGCGCAGATGTTCGCAGAATTAAATAGAATATTTTTTATCAGCGTTAATCAGCGTAATCTGCGGGAGACAATTCAATCATAAAGCAATCTAACTTTCCTCAATGGCAAAAGGCATCACCGGCAAAGCAGTTGACTTCCCGATTCTGAAAAGAGTTTTTTCTTTCATCCGTCCTTACAAAAAGATTTTCTGGTGGAGTGTTGTTCTCACACTTCTCAGCGCTGTGCTTTCTCCGCTGCTTCCCTGGCTCGTTCAGCACACCGTTGACGGATACATCATGAAATTCGATTCGCATGGTTTAGTGCAGATGCTTTACCTGATGATTGCATTACTCCTTATCCGCGGCATTGTATCTTTTGCGCATACGTACTTTACCGGTTTACTCGGGCAGGAAGTGGTAAAGGACATGCGTTCGCAATTGTTCGAACGCATTCTGTCTTTTCGCACATCGTTTTTTGACAAGACACCGGTTGGCACTCTTGTCACGCGAATAGTGTCCGACATGGAAACCGTTGCCGATATTTTCTC
>DATDOJ010000443.1:0-12023 GCA_035293345.1 Bacteroidia bacterium | reverse complement strand
CACCCGGTAACAAACACTTGTTGGCGGAATTACACAGGGGGAACTTATTGTATGAGGTACTGTGGCTGAATCATGAGGAAAAATTAAATACCCATACTGTTGATTGTTAAAAACTGCATTGTTGTAATACGGAGCACCGGGATAATAATAGGGGTCAGGATAGAATCCGGTAAAATTGTAATTAAGGTTGACCAGATTATTCTGATTATCGAAAATGCCGATTGAAATTGGATTGTCAAACGCAGGAATTCCGGTTGCACAGTCACGGTAAACGGTCAAACTGATTTCGTACGTATTTCCACCCAGCCAGCGATAATTCATTTCACCTCCGACAATGTGAGTTGCCGATGCCTGAAAAGCACCTGCAAAAAAAACAAACAGTAAAATACGGAGTAAGCTTTTATTCATTCAGCAGTGAAATATTTTTTTTAAATGAATACCCTTTCAGGACGTGCAAATTACTATTTGAAGCCACGACATTTCAAAATGATGTTGTTAACCCTATATAATCTTTCAAAAATGCAATTTTAAGTTAAATTCTGATTATCCCTTTGGCATTTAAGATGCTGTTTTCACGGAAATAGTTGTTTGAAATAAAAAATAAAAGTGTTCTTGTTCAGATAAATAAATGCTGAAAAACAGAACTACTTCAATCTAATATTTGCAAATTACATTTTGCTTAGCACCTATTACCTATATTTGCCCTTTGATGAGTTTTCTTTTCCCCGGATTCCTGTTTGCGTTCGCAGTCCTCTCCGTTCCCATTCTTATCCATCTTTTCAACTTCAGAAAGTTTAAGAAAGTTTTTTTCACCAACGTACGTTTTCTTAAGGAAGTAAAGTTAGACACGCAGTCGCGCTCGCGTCTTAAACATTTGCTTGTACTTGCCAGCCGGATACTTGCTGTTTCATTTTTAGTTCTTGCCTTTGCGCGTCCGTTCATACCATCGGCAACGAGCAGCGCAGGAGCGTCACAAAAAATCGTCAGTGTTTTTATTGACAACTCCTTCAGCATGGAAAGTATCGGCACCAATGGACGGCTCATTGATGAAGCGCTGCGCAAAGCGCATGAAATCATCAATGCATATTCCGCAGGCGACCGCTTCCAGCTCTTGACAAACGATTTCGAAGTGCGTCACCAGCGGCTCGTGAACCGCGAGGAAATTGAAAGCATGATTGATGAAGTGAAAACCAGCTCATCCGTCAGAAAAATTTCCGAAGCAATTCAGCGGATGGAAGATATTAAACAAAATGCCGGAACGGAAGATGTCTCTCACATCATTTACCTGCTTTCCGATTTTCAGAAAACCACTGCCGACCTTGAAGCGCTTCGCTATGACAGCATGGAAAAAATTTACCTCGTGCCTCTCCCCTCTCAAAAGCAAAACAATGTTTTCATTGACACGTGTTTTCTTTCTTCTCCTTATGTGCAACTGAATTCTCCTGCCGAACTGAAAGTTGAAATAAAAAATTCTTCTTCCGATGATGTAAAAAATGTTCCGGTCAAATTAGTGGTGAACGGAATTCAGAAATCATTGAGCAGCGTTGATGTTCCTGCCAACGGAACGGCTGTCGCTGCTCTCAACTTCACTGCCGCTGAAACCGGCTGGCAGCAAGCGGAAATTTCCATCACGGATTATCCCGTCACGTTCGATGACAATTATTTTCTCTCCTTCTTCATCAGCACCCATCTGAATATCCTCGCAGTGAATGGTAGCGAACCGAATAAATATCTCGATGCACTCTTCGGGCAGGATGAATATTTTTCTTTCACCCATGTCGAAGAGAACAGGATTGATTATTCCGCGCTTGGAAATGAACATCTCATCATTCTCAACGAACTCAAATCACCTTCGAGCGGGCTGGCGCAGGAAATGAACCGCTTCCTCGAAAAAGGCGGAACTGCCATTGTGCTGCCTGACGCTTCTGCTTCCGTGGATGCTTACAATAATTTTCTCTCCGCACTCCGCGCTCCGCAATATTCCGAGGCAATAACAGGAGATGAACGCATCGCTTCTCTTGAAAAAGGCAGCATTCTTTTCAGGGATGTATTCGAGTCAACTTCGGCTGATAAAAATCAAATCATGGATTTGCCTGTGGTGAAAAAATATTTTCCTGTCACCGGTGGCGGCATGAACCAGGAAGTTTTGCTGCGGCTTCAAAACCGTTCTGCGTTTTTATCAGAAACGGAAAAAGGAAAAGGAAAACTTTTTCTCTTCGCAGTTCCGCTCAATACTGACTTCAGCGGATTGCCCGTTCACGCATTGTTTGTTCCGTTGTTTCACCGCCTTGCATTACTGAGTTCGGGAACTCTGCCAACCAATTCAACCATCGGACGCGACCAGCAGGCGGAAATCAGTGACAGCGCGCTTGGCGGTGACCGTGTATATCACCTTGTGAACGCTAAAGAAAATGTTGATGTAATCGCAGGCGAGCGTGTGTCCGAAGGCAGGCATGTCATCTCGTTTCAAAATCAAATTACCAAAGCAGGAAATTATGAATTGAAAAACGGAAACAGAATTTCCGCAGTCATTCCATTCAATTACGACCGCGCGGAGTCAAACCTCGATTGCTTCAGCGGCAGCGAGCTTGAACAAATTATTTCTTCCTCCGGCATGCTCAACATCAAGCCGCTTGAACCGGGAAATGAAAATCTTTCCGTCACGCTGCAAAGAATAAATGAAGGCACGCATCTCTGGAAATGGTGCATCATCCTCGCCTTGCTTTTCTTGGCAGCAGAAATTCTTCTCATTCGTTTCTTCCGTGTTCAGGTTAAACCGCATCAGGTAATATGACAATTATTTTACCGCTAAGACGCTATGACGCAAAGAACACTTTGCGCCTCTGTGACTTTGCGGTTAAAAAAACATGACACATAAACAGACATGAAAATCCTCGCCCGCTCCACACAAATTGTTGACCCGTCATCGAAGCATAACGGAACCGTTGCTGATATTTTTATTGAAGACGGAATCATAAAACAAATTGCGAAGCCGGGAAGTCCGCCAAAGGACAGACTCGCATGGGCGAGCATAACAGAAGATGCGGACAAGATTATTGAACAGGATAACTTGCACGTTTCTCCGGGCTGGTTCGATATGAGAGTGAATTTCCGCGAGCCGGGCTTTGAATACAAAGAGGACTTAACCAGCGGATGCAATGCTGCCGCCTCCGGAGGATTCACCGGAGTGCTTGCCATGCCTTCCACGTTTCCGCCTGTACATACGAAATCGGAAGTGGAGTTTATCACGAACAAAACAAAAAATCTTCCGGTGGATGTTTTTGTGGCAGGCGCATTGTCAAACAATCTCGAAGGCGAACATCTCTCTGAAATGTTCGACATGTTTTCCTCGGGCGCTATCGCTTTCACTGACGATAAAAAATCTGTTCACAACGCGGGGCTGATGCTGCGAGCGCTGATGTATGCGAAAAATTTTGGCGCGCTCATCATCAGCTTTCCGAGCGAACCATCGCTCACTATGAACGGAAAAATGAATGAGGGAATAACCGGAACAATGCTCGGACTGAAAATGCTTCCCTCCATTGCGGAAGAAATTATGGTGACGCGCGATTTATACCTCACTGAATATGTGCAGACGAAAATTCACTTCGCCACGCTCTCGGCAAAACATTCTGTCGAATTGATTCGCGAGGCGCGGAAGAAAAAAATTCCTGTCACCGCTGAGGCAGCCGCACACCAGCTTATGCTCGATGACACTTCACTCTCCGGTTTCGATACCAATTACAAAGTGATGCCGCCACTGCGCAACAAAGAAGACCGCGAAGCGCTCATTGCCGGACTCAAAGACGGAACCATTGACGTGATTTGTTCCGACCATTCGCCTGAAGACATTGAATCGAAGCAGCGCGAGTTCGACCATGCCGCTTTCGGAATCATCGGTTTGGAAACAGCTTATGCTGTCGCCAACACAGCGCTGAAAAAAGTTTTGTCAACGGAAGAAATCATAAATAAAATTTCGAGCAACCCGAGGAAGATTCTGAATATTCCTGTTCCGACTATTGAAGAAGAACAAAACGCCAACCTCACGTTTTTCAATCCTGATAAAAAGTGGACGTTTACTGAAAAGCATATCCGCTCGCGCTCTAAAAATTCTCCGTTCATCGGAAAAGTATTTACGGGGAAGGCGGTTGCAATTACAAACAAGAATCAATTTGTTGAATGTTGATTGCCGTGTTGTCCGGTGTTTTCAACGAGAGTTTTTTTCTTGCAAAGTGCCAGATGAAAAAAAAGAACACCTGACACCACAGGAATAATTTTTCTATTTTTACTGTGTGATTATTTCGTATATAGATTTAAAATACACGCCTGCTTATTGGTGGTTGATTATTTCAATCCCAACGAGTGTCTTAGTCCTGTATGCATTACTCTTTAGTCCATTTCATTGGTCATTTATTTTTTTGGGGGCAATAGCGTTTGCTCTTTTATATTCTAATCTCACTTCATTTAAGAAGACAATAAGAGTAGCGTGTGATGATGACGGATATTTGATTTTTTGGGAAACGAATCTCATCCGAGAAAGCGGTTACAGAATTAAACTTGGTGATGTTCAAAAAATATGGACTTATCGTTTCTCTGTAAACTTTATTCCAATGGGAACTTCTTTTAAGTGCCTTATTGCTGGTAAAAAGATAGAACTATTTTCGGTTGCTGATTGGGACGGCTACTTATCGCAAACACAAAGAACTAAGTTTCTTAATTTTATTCATCAGCAAAATCCAAATATTAGGTTTGGCTATTAATAGTGTCTATAAACTAAAAGGGTTGCGACCCCTTTAGGTTAGTTGTCATTGTCCTTTTTCGGTGTAGATTTTATTATCAGGCCCCTTAATATTTATTGGGCTATGTGGTCTTGATTTAAAGTGTTTGTTTTGGTGATATGCATATATAAAAGAAGTTAATGGATGTTTCCAATTGTGTTTTTTTTGAATGAATATTTCATCTATTGTCCCCAAACCTATATCCGAATGAATTTTTGCTCGCGCATTAAAATAAAATTCGTCAACCTTATCAAGTAAGGTAAGTGAAATTGAACTTCCTGTATTAATAACATAGCGTCTGAAAAAATATTCCTGTAATTTTATTAATACTGGCTCAAATGAAGTTAAATCAAGGTCGGGATATTCAGATTTTATTTTAGCAACTAATTTATGAACATCATGTCCCAATTTTTTCCCTTCTGCATCTATTTTTTTCTGCAATTGGTCAAGGTCAAGAGAAGCATTTGAAAACGCATCAATATTTTTTTGCAGTAGGAGTATTTTAATAATTTGCTCGGAAGCCAACCAAAGAAGATTCGATGCCCCATTAATGAACAAGTTAAACCATAGAAGTCTACCTTCCATATAATTTTGGTCTGCTTTCTGAAGCCAAGCGTTTAAGGCTGAATAGGGTCGCGAATACATTTTTATATGTTTCAGGACTTTCTTTTACGCTACATCTAACATTTGAATATCTGAACCAAACCTACCAAAACTTTTTTCATTCTTAATTCTGCATTCTTCATTCTTCATTTTTTCACCCCTGCCGCTTCCTTCCATATTTCAATTTCGCGTTTCAGCATTTTGTTTTCTTCTTCAAGCTCGGTCACGCGCTGCTGCAGCGGGTTGGGCGCATGGGGCGGAAATTCCTGCGGAAGCTGGTCGGCAATTTCGCGGATGAAGTTGTACTTGAGCACCTGGCAAATGGTGAACAGCGTGGCAACCTGCATGGTTGTCTTCTTAAAATATTTTGCCACAGTGTTTTTATTCACGCCCTGGTCGCGCGACCATGCCGATTGAAATAATCTTTTTTCGTCCAGGAGTTTCCTGAGCATCTTCCCGATGTGGGGTGCAGCTGTAAATGTTTTTGTCATGGGTAGTGGTTTTAAAATCTCCAACGTTTTGGCATATTAAATATATCAGAATGGTATCTTTAATACTTCATTCTGGATAGATTATCTAACCATAACGATGGGATTAATTGGTTATTATGGTGATATTAATTCGCCTTTTCGGTATCTTAATGCCACTGATTCAGCATGTTTAACAATATGAAACAGCAGCATAAACCCATCATTTTGGTAGGATATATGGGCTGATTCGGATTCTATAAGCCATCATTTTGGCTGATAATATCAATGGAATAAGGCAAAAAATAATCCCGCAACTAATGCGGGATTACTTTCAATGCCTGAATTTATCAGGGATTAGTTCCGCCAGGACGTCCCTGAGCTGCAAACCTGACTTTCAGAATATCATACGCTGCCTGGTAACCGGGCAAGCCGATTTTTGCTCCCGCCTCTATGATGCCATAGATAGCGAGCGCCTGCACATAGCGTTCGTGCGAAACCAACCGCCTCGTGTCCTTCACGCGCAGCAGCAGCGGCAGCACCTGGGTGTTCATAATTTTTTCCAACTGCACATGCAGGTCGGTGTCGGTCTGAAGATTGGTAACAATGCTTTGAACCACGTTGGGCAGATTCGGCATCAGCAGTTGCCCCTGCTGCAGCGCGTCATCGGCAAAGACCTCGTTCTCCTCTGCCACGCTGAAGAGCGATTCGCGCTCATCTTCTGTAAGCGCCTGTGTGTACGGGTCCAGTGCAGTGTTAATGCCGGTAAAGCTGGTGTCAATGGTGAGCACATCTGCCGGTGCAATCGTAATGTTAATCCGGTTTTCGTTGGGGTTTGCCATAGTGAATGAGTTTAATTTTTTACAGCCACAAAGAACAATATTTATTTTTTAACGGGCAAGCAAATGTTAAAAAAAAGTTACTAACAAAAAAAGCGGCATGTTAATAACTTCGGGCAGCCATGCGGGGTTCATGGAAGTCAGAAGATATTTTCTTCCTCTCCTTTGGAGAGGTCCGGGGTGAGGCAATTACTTTGCCGCCTTCACAATCTCCACAAAGTCCCTCGCGTTGAGCGATGCGCCACCGACTAATCCTCCATCCACATCAGCGCAGGAAAATAAATTCTTTGCATTGGCAGGAGTAACGCTTCCGCCATAAAGAATGGAAATATTTTCTGAAATATTTTCGTTGAATTTATTTTTGATTAACTGCCGGATGAATGCATGCATCTCCTGCGCCTGCTCCGGTGTTGCATTCACTCCGGTGCCGATTGCCCACACCGGCTCATAGGCAATAATTATTTTTTGAATTTGATTTTCATCCAATGAGAATAATGCTTTCTCTATTTGGGTTGTAACAACTTCCCTGTGTTTTTTTTCTTCGCGCTGAGCAAGTGTTTCACCGCAGCAGAAAACCGGCTGCATGTTGTGCTTTAAAACCTGCAAGACCTTTTCAGCAATCACAGAATCATCTTCCTGAAATATTTTTCTGCGCTCGGAATGTCCGCAGAGCACGTGCTTCACTCCTGCCGATGACAGCATCTCCGCAGAAACTTCACCGGTGAAAGCGCCTTTATCTTCTGAGGAACAATTCTGCGCGGCAAGAGAAATTCTATTATCCGCATTCAGCAGTTGCGCTGCGCTGTAAAGATGTACAAACGGAGGCGCAATAATTATTTTCACATCCGAACTCACTTCATCCTTAACCATCGGGATAATTTCGGAAAGCAGTTTCATGCCTCCGAAATAATCGAGGTTCATTTTCCAGTTGGCGGCAATGGTTTTTGTTCTCATGCCGGGAATAAACTCATCACTTCAAAGCATGATGACTATTTATTTCCTGTTGAGTCCGTTTGCTTTTTCAAAGGTGCTCCAACTGCAATAGCGCAATCATGACCGGGCTGCCCATGCGGTGGATTCATTCCGGGAGCGGTAACCACCGGAGCAGGGGGTGCAGAAGGTGCGGGGGGCGGAGCGGTTACAGGAACCATTGGTGTAGGAGAAAAAGAAGGCGTTGGCATTCCCGAAGTCGGAGCAGTTGGCGCGGGAGCGGGTGAAGGAGGTGCAGCCGGGGGCGAATTAAGCGGAGCACCGACAGCAATATCGCAGCGATGTCCCGGCTGTCCGTGAGGAGGGTTTGCTCCGGCTGCTGTGGTATTCGTTTGAGCCGGAGGGACGACAGGCGCTGCATTAAGAGACGGAGGTGCGTTCAGCGTGCCGCTGTTTGAAGGCGGTGGCGAGGGTGGCGGAGTGTCGGTAACTAAGGGCGCAGCGGCTTGCATGCCTGTATTTTCTGTGGCTGCCGGTTCGGTGATTTGTGATTCGGTGGAATCAGTGCAGGCAGCTAATGCAAAGACAGCAAGAATGAGCGCGGCTAAAATTTTTTTCATGGCTTTTGGTTTGGAGAGGCAAAGGTAGTGCTTTTCAAGACAGAATTTTATTTTAATAACTGATGTTACGCAAAAAGTAAAAATGTCTCGCAAAGTCGCAATGTGCGCAAAGGAGCAAGTTCGCAGAGTAAAAAAAATCATTAATGATTTTTTTAAAACCTTGCGGGCTTATCACTTTGCGCACATTGCGTCTTTGCGAGAAATAACCTTGCGTAACATGAGTTAATAAGTTAAAAGCAAATCATTCGACCTTGATTGAAAAGCGGTGAAAGAATCGCTGGGGACAACTATTGTCGAGTAATCATTCCATTAAAGATTTTTATCATAACTTTACCTGCTGAAATTTTATCCCATACACTTCATGCTTAAATATAATGCAGACATCAGGACACTAATTTTTCTTGCGCTTGCCACCGCCATATTGTTCGTTCAATGGAGCGTTGGTTTCAACGTGTTCCTCTATTTCGCAGCGCTTTATCTTGCGGTAACGGTTGCTGTCATTGCGCATAACCAGAATCATGTGCCGATGTGGAAATCGGATGTGCTGAACGACATCACCGACTATTGGATTACGCTCTTCTACGGCTTCCCCGCTTTTGCATGGACGCCAACGCACAATAAAAACCATCACAAGTTCAACAACCGCACAGGCGACTACACCATCACCTACCGCCTGAGCGAAGGAAATAATATTTTCACGCTGCTCAGCTATCCGTCTGTGAGCAGCTACTTCCAGCAGAGTCCCATCATGATTCACCTGCGGGATTTGTGGGCTAACAAACGGAAACAATTCTTTCTTGCCGTCTGCCAATATGCTGTACTCGGTATTTTTATCGGCATTGCTTTATACATTGACTGGCGCAAGGCGCTGCTCTATATTGTAGTGCCGCAGCAGTTTGCGTTGTTCACGGTGATGGTGTTTAATTACATCCAGCATGTTCATGCCGATGAAGAATCGGAGTTAAATCACTCACGGAATTTTGTCAGCCACTTCACTAACTTCATGATGTTTAACAACGGTTATCACACCGTACATCACCAGCGCGCAAGCATGCACTGGAGCAAGCTGCCGGAGGCGCATGAAAAAATAAAACATCTCATTGCTCCTCACCTTAACCAGTACACCATCTGGGGTTTTCTTATCAAGTCATACATCATCGCGCCTTTTGTTTCCGGGTTTCGAACCGTTTCCATGCGGCTGGCGCGCAAAGCAAAAGAGCAGGAAATGCACAAAGCACCTGTTGAATCACGCACGTAAGCGCAACGATTCCTTTTTGGGGTTAAGAAAAAATATTTACGGCTTATACAGTTTCCGCAACGGGTTCTTCCGCTTTCGGGAACGTATATTTTTCTCCGAAGGTTGTCGCTCCAATGAAGCGCTTGCGGTCGAAGGTGTTGAGATTTTTGCGGCAGACAATCTGGTAAGCCGTTGAACTTCCCTGGATGGTGATGTATATACTCCAGCCGAGGAAAATTGTATAGATGCGGAAAATTCTCTCTCCGTATTTCTCAATCACTTTTTCTTTGTTGCTCATCCAGTTCCTGTACCAGAATTCAATGGTCTTCGAATAGTGAATACCGATATTTTCTATGCTGTGAATTTCAAATCCGGAGCGTTCAATATTTTTTAAATCCCAGTTCAGCGGCATGCTTGCATCGGCACCGGAGAAAATATATTCATTCATAAATAATCCCCACACCAAATCTTCGTGGATGGGTCCCGTGAACAAGCTGTCGCGCTCTCGCAAGCCGGCAATCTGTAAATAAAATATTCCGTCATCCTTAATCAGGTTATAGCACTGCTTCATAAACTTCCTGAAATTTTTCACGCCCACATGCTCCGCCATTTCGAGACAGGTGACTTTGTCATATTTTTTGTCTTTGGGAATATCGCGGTAATCCTTCCTCCAGATACGGGCGCGGTCTTCCACTCCATAGTCATGAATCTGTTTCATTCCCCAATCCACTCCTGCCTGTGCAAGCGTCACTCCGGTTGTGTCCGCTCCGAAGTGTTTCGCCATGTGCGCAACCAGTGTTCCCCATCCGCAGCCGATGTCGAGCAATGTTTCTCCCGCCTTCAGTTGTATCTTTTGTGCTATCAGGTTCATTTTATTTTCCTGCGCTTCTTCAAGCGATTCATTGCCTGTCAGGAAATAGCAGCTCGTATAAATCATCTTCGGTCCCAGGAACCAGTTGAACAAATCATTCTTGTTATCATAATGGCTTCTTACAATGCGCTCGTCCTGTTTTTGCGAATGGCTCAGCACTTCAGGAACAAAACGTGAAATCAAAAATTTATAATGATGCCCAACAAACTGGTAGGTGAATATTTCGTCTTTATGACGAAGCATCTCTTTGAAATCAATATTGATGTTGATGTTTCCGCTAATGTAATCCTCAATAAAGTCGCCAATGGCAATCTTGTTTTTCATATAACGTGATGCAACCCGGGGGTTCTTTACTTCAACGAAGTCGGTGATTTTCATGGTTTATTTATTTTCTGCAATGATATACTAAAAAAACCAAACAGGAAATGTTGCTTGTCATGGCTGCATGCCGAATTTCCGATAAACTCTTCTGTTGAAAAATAATCAGACCAAATCTTTAGTGGATTTGTGATGAATTGAAAAATTATCACCGCAGATTCATTGCTTGGTATCTCTTTTTGCCGTACATTTATCCCAATTAAATTTTTGGTTTTTATTTATCAATTTACTAATCTGTAATCCTGTATATGCGCCAGCTAAAAATAACCAAATCAATTACGAACCGCGAGAGTTTGTCACTCGAAAAATATCTGCAGGATATAGGAAAAGAACCCCTCATCACTGCAGAAGAAGAAACGAGGTTGGCAGTCAGAATCCGCGAAGGCGACCAGGAAGCGCTCGACAAATTAACCAAGGCAAACCTGAGGTTTGTGGTTTCTGTCGCCAAGCAATATCAGAACAAAGGGTTGAGTTTGCCCGACCTCATTAACGAGGGAAACCTTGGACTCATCAAAGCGGCAAAACGATTTGACGAAACACGCGGCTTCAAATTTATTTCTTACGCTGTGTGGTGGATTCGTCAAAGCATTCTTCAGGCATCGGCAGAAAACAGCAGGATAGTTCGCCTTCCGCTCAACCAGGTCGGGTCGCTCAATAAAATTTCCAAAGCATCTGCGGCACTGGAGCAGGAACACCAGCGCGAACCAACGACTGCCGAACTTTCGAAGATGCTCGATGTTACAGAAGAAAGCATAATGAACTCCGCAAAAGTGAGCGGCAGACAGGTTTCCTTTGATGCCCCGTTTGTGCAGGGCGAAACAAACAACCTGCTCGATGTGCTGATAAATCCCGATGCCCCGATAGCAGACAGCACGCTGATGCACGAATCGCTTCAGCAGGAAATTGAGCGCTCGCTCAGCACGCTTCCTGAAAAAGAAAGAGACGTGCTCCGTCTTTTCTTCGGCATCGGAGTGAACCATGCGCTGACGCTTCAGGAAATCGCACTGAAGTTTGACCTCACGCGCGAGCGCGTCCGGCAGATAAAGGAAAAAGCCATCCGCAGGTTGCGTCATAAATCGCGCAGCCGGTTACTAAAAACGTATTTGGGGTAATGTTTGTTTTGAAAGCGCAGATACTAAACCCTGCCGCTTAGGACAATTATTGTTTTACCAAATGCTCTTTCAAAAATTTGATTGCCATTCTATGCGCTTCCTCTGAAGCTTCTTTTTCATATTTTGGATTACTCGGATTGGCAAAGGCATGGTCGGCATTAAATGATTTGACGGTGATGTCTTTGTTA
>DATDOJ010000442.1:0-5517 GCA_035293345.1 Bacteroidia bacterium | reverse complement strand
AACAAAGATGGTTTGAATAAATGCTTTGCCCTCGTCAATCTTCGAACCGGTTTTTGATTCCCAGTTTGCAATGGCGGAGCGCAAGAGTTTTTCAAGCGGTCTTGCGGGTTCCTTTGCAGAAAATTTTAAAATGTTTAGCGCTTTAAAAACTTCCTTGCCACGAACGAGGTCTGCGATGAGACGCATCTTTCTTGGTGACGATGGATAATTATTAAGCTTTGAGATGACGGTATTCTTCATCGCTTCTTTTCTTGCTTCTGATGCTAAACGCTTACGTGTTCCCATCTCCCTATTGACTATTTATTATTGATGATTTATTATTTCGTTACGCTTGATTCTCTGCTTCAGGTTTCTTGCTATTTTTTTATTTTGCCTATTGCCTATTTTATTTAGCTGTTGCTGCCGGTGCTGCTGCGGGAACTGCTCCCGCTGCCGGTGCTGCTCCTGCTGCTGGCGCTGTTCCGGGTACTCCCGGTGCCGGAGCCGATGCTGCTTTTGCTTCTTCTTCTTTAACTCTTGTGCTGTGTCCGCGGAAAATCCGTGTCGGGGAAAACTCACCCAACTTATGACCTACCATATTTTCTGTGACATAAACAGGAACGTGTGTCTTGCCGTTGTGAACTGCAATCGTGAGTCCGACAAAATCCGGAGAGATGATGCTTCTCCGCGACCATGTCTTGATTACAGTTTTCTTTTTTGAACCAATCATCTTGACAATTTTTGCCTCAAGTGTCGGGTCAATGTAAGGTCCTTTTTTAAGCGAACGTGCCATTTTTTTGATTTAGGATTTAGGATTTCGGATTTTTAATTCGCAACTTAAAATCCGCAATCCGCAATCTTGATTATTATTTCTTTCTTCTTTCTATTATGAAATTATCTGATGTTCTTTTTCCTCTGCGTGTCTTATATCCTTTCGCAAGCAATCCTTTGCGTGAACGCGGGTGTCCGCCCGATGCTCTTCCTTCGCCTCCGCCCATCGGGTGGTCAACAGGATTCATCGCGACGCCACGAACGCGTGGTCTGCGGCCAAGCCAGCGTTTGCGTCCGGCTTTTCCCAAACTTTCCTGGTTGTGGTCGGGATTAGAAACCGTGCCGATGGTTGCAAGACAAGATGTAAGTATCATCCGCGTTTCTCCTGAAGGCATTTTGACGGTAGCATATTTTCCTTCGCGTGCTTGCAGTTGGGCATAGTTGCCCGCTGACTTTGCAATCTTTCCTCCCTGTCCCGGGCGCAATTCAATATTATGAATTAATGTTCCAAGTGGAATGTCTTTAATGTAAAGTGCATTGCCGATTTCGGGTGTTGCGTTTTCTCCGGAGGAAATGGTTTGTCCAACCACTATTCCGTTAGGTGCAATAATGTATCTTTTTTCTCCGTCAGAATAAAAAACCAAGGCGATGCGGGAAGTTCTGTTCGGGTCATACTCAATGGATTTAACAATTCCGGGAACTCCGAATTTGTCGCGCTTGAAATCAATGATGCGGTACATTTTTTTATGTCCGCCACCGATGTAACGCATGGTCATTTTTCCTGACTTGTTCCTGCCGCCTGTCCTCTTTATGGGAGCAAGCAAAGATTTTTCAGGACGGTCAGCCGTGATGTCAATATAATCATCACGAACGATGAACCGCTGTGACGGTGTGATTGGTCTAAGTTTATGTACTCCCATGTTTCTATTTCGAATTTCGGATTTTTGATTTCGGATTTAAATTCGAAATTCAAAATCCGCAATCCGCAATTTTTTTTTAATTTTTATTATTAGATACTGCTGTAGAAATCAATCGTCTCGCCTTTTTTCAACTGCACGATTGCTTTCTTGAAATTATTTTTTCTTCCTGCAATGACTCCTGATTTTGTAAAGCGGCTTTTTCTTTTTCCTCCATAACGCATTGTGTGCACACCGTCAACGGTTACGTTGTACATTCCTTCAACAGCTTTTTTTATTTCAAGCTTGTTGGCTTTTTCATCCACGATGAAACCATAACGTCCCATCTTTTCTGTCTGGGCTGTCATTTTCTCTGTGATGATGGGACGTTTGAGTATGCTCATTTTAATAATGTTTTTTCAATTACATCCACTGCACTTTCAACCAGAACAATATTCTGTGCGTAGAGCACATCGTATGTGTTGAGGTCTGCAGCACGACTCACTTTTTTCTTCTGCACGTTTCTCGATGACAGCACGAGATTTGTATTCGTCTCCGATGTGAGAAGAAGAACTTTCTTGTCACCGAGATTTAAATTTTTCATGACGGAGAGAAATTCTTTTGTCTTCGGTTGTTCGAACTTGAAGTCCTCAATCACATGAATTGAATTTTCTTTTGCTTTATATGTCAGCGCGGAAATACGTGCGAGTCGTTTAACTTTTTTATTCAACTTGAAATCATAATTACGCGGCTGCGGTCCGAAAATTCTTCCGCCCCCTCTGAACAACGGATTCTTGATGCTTCCTTTACGTGAGCCGCCCGTTCCTTTTTGCCTGTGCAGTTTCCTTGTTGAGCCGGAAATTTCTCCGCGCTGTTTCGACTTATGTGTTCCCTGCCTTTGGTTTGCCAGATGCTGTTTCACATCAAGGTAAATGGCATGGTCGTTCGGTTCGATGCCGAAGATTTCCTCGTTCAGCTTCACCTTTCTGCCGGTATCTTTGCCTGTGATGTCAACAACTGCTACGCTTATGTTTTTACTCTTTGCCATGCTCTACAGAAATTATTTTTCAATTAACACATATGAACCCTTTGTTCCCGGCACCGCTCCTGAAATCAGGAGAAGATTCTGCTCGGGAATTATTTTCACCACTTTCAGATTCTGCAACTTCACCCTGTCACCGCCCATGCGTCCTGCCATCCGCATTCCTTTCAAAACACGCGAGGGCCACGATGATGCACCGATAGAACCCGGAGCGCGCTGACGGTCATGCTGTCCGTGTGTTTGTTTTCCCACACCGCCAAAACCGTGACGCTTGACAACACCCTGGAACCCTTTTCCTTTTGATGTTCCGACAACGTCAACATAATCGCCTTCGATGAACAGTGAAACATCAAGCACATCACCGAGATTGTGCTCGGTAACAAAATGTCTGAACTCTGCCACTTTCCTTTTCGGTGTTGTATTGGCTTTTGCAAAATGTCCTTTCAGCGGAGCAGTAGTACTCTTTTCGGTACGCTCATCAAAAGCAAGCTGAAGCGAAGTGTATCCATCACTTTCCGGTGTCTTCACCTGGGTTACAACACACGGTCCTGCCTGGATGACCGTGCATGCAATGTTTTTTCCGTCTGCACTGTAAACACTCAACATTCCTATTTTCTTTCCGATAAGTCCTGACATGTTCTTATTGACTATTTATTATTGATGATTTATTATTTTGTTATGGCTATTGGCTTCTTGCAACTTTTATTTTGCCAATTTCCATTTTCCTTATTATTTTCTTCACACTTTGATTTCCACTTCCACACCACTGGGCAATTCAAGTTTCATGAGTGCATCAACAGTTTTTGATGAAGTGCTGTAGATATCGAGCAAACGTTTGTAAGCGCAGAGTTGAAATTGTTCGCGCGCTTTCTTGTTGGCATGAGGCGAACGCAACACGGTGTAAATTCTTTTGTTGGTTGGAAGGGGAATAGGTCCGCTCACGAGAGCGCCCGTTGCCTTCACGGTTTTAACAATTTTTTCAGCCGACTTGTCAACCAGGTTGTAGTCGTATGATTTTAATTTGATGCGTATTCGCTGGCTCATAGATAGAGTTATAAAGAACGTATGTATTAATTAGCTGCTGCTTTTTCTGCTTTAATGCCTTTTGCTTTTGCAATCACTTCATCAGCAAGTGAGCGCGGAACTTCTGCATAGTGCGAAAATTCCATCGTGGAACTTGCGCGTCCTGAAGTAATCGTGCGAAGCATGGTGACATATCCGAACATCAGCGACAGCGGAACTTTTGCTTTGATGACCTGTGCCCCTGCGCGCGTGTCCATTCCTTCGAGATGTCCTCTGCGTTTGTTGAGGTCGCCCATCACATCGCCCATATAAATATCGGGAGTAACAACTTCAACACTCATGATGGGTTCAAGTAGTACCGGCTTTGCTTTCGGAGCAGCTTCACGAAAAGCGACCTTGGCGCAAAGCTCAAATGAAAGCGAGTCGGAGTCAACACTGTGAGAGGAGCCGTCATACAAAACCAATTTCATTGAGTCAACCGGGTAACCGGCAAGAACACCTGTGTTCATCACCGATGCAAAACCTTTTTCAACGGCAGGAATAAATTCTCTCGGAATATTTCCACCCTTCACCTCATTTTCAAATTGCAATCCGGTATGTTCTTTAGCAATCCATTCTGCATCAGCGGGTCCGATTTCAAATTGTATGTCGGCAAATTTTCCGCGACCGCCCGTTTGTTTCTTATAAACCTCACGATGCTTAATTGTCTGTGTCAACGCTTCTTTATATGCAACCTGCGGAGCGCCCTGGTTACACTCAACTTTAAATTCTCTGCGGAGGCGGTCAACAATAATTTCAAGGTGAAGTTCTCCCATTCCGGAAATAATTGTTTGCCCTGTATCGTGGTCGGTGTTCACGCGGAAAGTCGGGTCTTCTTCAGCGAGCTTCGCCAATGCCATTCCGAGTTTGTCAACATCTGCCTGTGTTTTCGGTTCAACTGCGAGACCGATAACCGGTTTCGGGAAATTCATTACCTCCAGAATAATCGGGTGGTCGGGGTCGCAAAGTGTATCGCCTGTTTTAATGTCTTTAAATCCTACGGCTGCTGAAAGGTCGCCTGCTTCAATGCTGTCAATGGGATTTTGTTTGTTGGCGTGCATGCGGATAATGCGGGAGATGCGCTCGTTCTTCATTGTGCGCGTGTTAAGCACATACGAGCCGGCATTCAGTGTTCCGGAGTACACTCTGAAAAATGCAAGACGACCTACAAACGGGTCAGTCATAATCTTAAATGCAATCGCTGCAAATTTTTCTTTCGGGTCCGGCTTTCTCGATTCTTCTTTTCCTGTTTCAGGATTTGTTCCTATCACCGGTTCAATGTCAAAGGGCGCAGGAAGATATTGTATTACTGCATCCAGCATCGTCTGCACTCCTTTATTCTTAAAGGCAGAGCCGCAGAGAATAGGAGTAATTTTCATAGCGATGGTTGCCTTGCGGATTGCAGAACGCAATTCATCGGCAGTGATGGAATCAGGATTTTCAAAAAACTTTTCCATCAGGTGATCTTCAAACTCAGCAACCGCTTCCACAAGTTGTGCGCGCCAGTGCATTACGTCTGCCTTCATATCAACAGGAACAGGCATTTCAGTAAATGTCATTCCCTTCGTTTCATCATCCCACATGATTGCCTTGTTGGAAATCAAATCTACAACACCTTTGAACATTTCTTCAGAGCCAATCGGCAATTGAAGAGGAACAGGTCGTGCGTTGAGACGTTCCTTAATCTGGTGAATAACCGTAAGGAAATTTGCTCCCGCGCGGTCCATCTTGTTTACAAACCCGATGCGGGGCACTTTATATTTATTC
>DATDOJ010000441.1:0-4425 GCA_035293345.1 Bacteroidia bacterium | reverse complement strand
AATGGCAGGCAGTTCAGCATCGGATTTGTTTTCCCCCGATGCCGACTGCGGATTTTTTACCAGGTCTGTATTAAGGGCATTGTCAGGAACGAGAGGTGATTTGTTTTCAGATGAGTTTTTGCACGCTGCCGCTGCAACCAGAAGCAGAAGAATAAGATATTTTATGCGCATAAGGACAGAAGAAATTTTTTTCAAAAGTAAAAGTTCTTTGCAGGAACTGAAAATTGTTTTATTGCTTTATTGTTTTATGGCTAAATAAAAACAAACAGGTTACTGCTGAAATAAGGATGAGATTGCTGATTCCGAGCAAACCGAGCGTGTCAAATTTCAAGGACAGTGCTTTGCCCAACAGGTCAGTTGAGTTGGCTCCGAAGAAGAAAATCACAACCAGGAAAATTATCGCCAGGAATTTATTTTGCCGCAGCGAGATAAAGTAAAGCAGAATCATAATCAGCGGCAGCGATAAAAGAAAATGCTCTGTGTCGGTGATGACTAAATTGGGAACGATGGCGATAAGCGAGAAATATCCTGCTGTGAGAATCGTATTCTTTGCGGCTCCTGAAGTTTCTTTCTTGTGTCTGCTTTGAGCGGCAATCAACAAAATGGCGAACAGCACTGCAACGGCTGCAATTATTACAAGTGAAAAGTTATTCAAGTGTGCATTGAAATAATTTTGCAGCAATGATTGAATCGTGTGGCTGCTTTGCAGGTAGCTGCCGTGAGCAGATACAGATTCAAGCCACTCGCTGTACAGGACAAGATGCTTTTCGTATCCGAAGACCAGAGCGCAGATTATATCGGAGAGCACTAACCCGGAAACAAACCATAAACATACTTTCCATTTTCTGAAGAGGATGACAGGAATCAGCACAACTAAGAAATAGGGCTTGAGCAAAACAGCAAAAGCAATAAGGATGCCGGATAAAGAATATTTCTCTTCAAGCATAAACAACAATGCGTAGGCAAGCAGAAGCAGAATAATGACGTTCACATTTCCGAGATGCAGTTCGCGTACAAGATGAATGGCAATACAGACGATGGCAGCGGACATCAGCAGGTTTTCTTTTTCGTGTTGCTTTTGAAAAACATACCTGCCGAGAATTTTATTCATAACCAGGATGCAGGCAATGGCTGAAGCGGAAAGAGCTATGAAGTGAATGATTGCCGCTGCCTCATAAGGCAAAAGAGAATCGGGAGTGAAAAGCAGAAGCACGAAAGGAGAATATTTATAAAAACCCGTTTCGAGACCGAAGGGAACTCCGTATATTTTTTCTCCGTTCAGGAATGCCTGCGCTGCCGAATAGTAAACTTTGAAATCATTCAGCCAGAAACGGTGGTTGAGGTTTTCAATAATGAAAATGGCGGCAAAAAAGAGAGAGGCAAATGCAATAAACCGGAATGGATAATTTTTTTCTTCAATGAGCACAGCAGCGGGTGTTAAATTTCAGCTAAAATAAAAAAATACTGCGGGTATAAGGACAGCGGCTGTTGCATTATTATTTTTATTAATATTGCGCCATCATCCCGACAGCGCCCGGAATTCAACAAGAATTATTTTTTCATTCATCCTAAACTAAAAACAAAAACAACATGATTACATTAGAAAAAATCATCGCCAGCAATCTTGAAATGCTTAAGAGCCAGGAGAGCGAGCTTCTCAAGTCACTAAGCTTTGTGCAGAAAGCAAAAAAATTATTTCAGTCGCAGAACGGTAAACCTAAAGGCAGACCTAAGGGCAGCACTAATGTCAGAAAAAAATCTGCCGTTCGTGTTAAGAAGGCATCGCTGAAATCTAAATCAGTGAGAGCGCCCAAACCGGGAAGTCATCTTTTTAATATTGTGAATTTATTAAAGCAAAAGAACGCCCCGCTGAAACCACAGGAGTTGATAGAGACACTCTTCAATCAACAAACGAAAGACAAAGACATTACGCACTTTCGCTCACTTATCTCCCCTACCTTGTCCAATGCTTATACGAGAGGGATAGTGCTGAGGAAAGAGGGTAAGTATCTTTTACCTGCTTAGGAAAGCAACAGGCAACAAAACCCATAAAGAGTCCCGAACTCTTTATGGGTTAATTCTATTAGTAAAACATTACTATATTTGCTCGACTAAATTTTTGCCTGACACCCACCACGTCATGAAAGAGAAAGTTCAACCAGCGAAACGTAATGGAGCCGCAGACGGCTCTGTTGAGATGTTGAACACACACACACACATTATAATTTCTTAAACAGGAAGAAAAAAAATTCGTCCCGATTTTTTATCGGGACGAATTTTTTGTTTTTGTTATTCATCCTGCAGATTACTTTTTGCTTTGGTCAGGACTGTGGTGTTCAGCGATGGCCGGTAAAAACATTGTCTGACCCTGATACTATTGATATTGATTTTGGAAAAATTATTCCGAGTACTATTCAGGAACAAATATCAATTGCAAGCGATAGGGGCGGACAAAACTGGAGAGCTAATTCAGAAAAGATAATTTATTCTGTCCCTTGTGCCATTGTAGGATTTAAAAGAGAAGAAGATAAAGATATCCATGTAATTGTTGAGGATACTTCAACAGAAGAAACATTGGTTATTGAAATTATCAGTGCTGAATGTTTATCAGTTCAGAAGACGAGCAGGCATTTATTATTTAAAAATCTTGAAGAATGGTTTGTAAAAAACATCGGTCGTCCGACTTCCCGATTTACATTTTTACAAAAGCATATTAATGTTTTAGTAACAGGAGTTGGATTTTTTGATTTCTGTCATGGGCAAAAGGGGATGGCGGAAAATTGTCGGGAAATACATCCTGTCTTATCCATTCAACTCTTATAAATAATCCACAATTAAAAAACTCTCAAAATGAAAAAACTACATTTAATTTTTCTTACGCTGTTCGCATTTCTATTAGTAAATGTAACAGCACAAACAGTAACAATCTGTGATGGTAAATACGCAAAAAAATATCATGCTACTGCCAATTGCAGTGGATTGAATAATTGCAAGGGCGGGGTTAGTTCAGTTTCTATTAATGAGGCAATTAATATAGGAAGAACACCATGCCTCATTTGTAAACCTCCTTCATCGCCTACAAGTGGCGGTAGTTCTAATACAATACAGCAGAACAATACTCCGCAATATCAACCGCCACCGCCACCGCCACCGCAAGAGAAGCAACAGGTAAGTGTACAATGTGCGGCAACTACAAAAGCAGGCAATAGATGTAAACGAATGACGAAAAGTTCAAATGGTTATTGCTGGCAGCATGGTGGATAAGTAAAATGAAATCAATGGACAATTTAGAAATCTTGACAAAAGCAATTCAACTTCAAAAGCCAATCAGTTTTGAATACAATGCGCCTAAGCATGTCGTAGGAAAAAGATATGGAAACCCTTATGCAGTATACATTGATGTAGGAACTAACAATATACTCATGGATATTTATAGAACAAGTGGCGCTCAAACACCTCCTATTAAAAAGCCTCTTCCAGATTGGAAAAGATATTTAGTTGACTATCTCTCTGAAATTAAAGTTCTTGAGGAGGAAAATAGCTTTGAGATTCGCCATGATTATAAACCCAATTCTCCAAGATATGCAAAATCACTTGTCAAAATATAATGAAATCAAAAGCTTAAATCCCAAATCCCAAATCCCAAATCCTAAAACCTAAATCATTATGGACTCCAACACCGAAGACCACGTAGGCACACTGATAAAAGTGAACCAGTTTTTGAAAGACGAAGCCGCCTCCTTCGCCATTAACCCCAACGTAGAAGCCGAGCGCACCACGCTGGAGAGCGACACCGAGCGTTTGTTTCAGAACGACAGCATTGCCACGCGCCCGCTGGGCGGCTTCACCATTATGAAAGCCAATGCGAGCACCGATTTGGTGAACAAGGTGCTGCTGGTGAGGGCGGGATGCGTGGGCTATTACACCGCCAATCCCAACCCGGGCAAGATGGCAATAGTGAATTTTCCCGACATGGATATTACGAAAGTGGAAGACAGCAAGCGCTACGTGAAAGCCGACCAGGTGCACGATGTTGCCGACCCCATCAAGCTGCTGCTGGGACCCTACCAGGTGACGGATGCCGATGTGGATGCCATTCCCACGCTGAAGCAGGCATACAAAGACGTGCTTCAACTGCCGCAAAACGAGAAAGCCATCAGCAAGGCAGCGGGACAGGAGCGCGACCGTGTGAAGAACGTGTGCTTCGACAAAACGCTGGTGCACCTCGATGGCTACCTGCTGCCTTATAAATATACCAATGCCGTGCTCTACAGCCGCTATTCCTCAGCGCGCGCCATTGACAACAGCGGTGGCGGTGCCGACACCAACGGCTACGATGTTCATAACTACCCGCTGGCACCGGGCGAATCGGTTTCGTTCATGGCGCAGGTGGCGGGCGTGCAGCAGCTTTACTTCAGGCAACTG
>DATDOJ010000440.1:0-7539 GCA_035293345.1 Bacteroidia bacterium | reverse complement strand
GTGTAATTTCCCTGCAGAGGCAGGTCGGCAGAGTTCACGGAATAAACAGCATCAGCAATTCTTGCATTGACAGGGTTCAGCCACGTAGCAGAAGAGCCGGCAATGGCTACAGTTGTAAACGTGTTCCCGATTTTCGGTCCTTGCGAACTTTGCGCATAAAGATTTGAAGCGGCAAAAATCAGCAGGAGGCAGGCGATGAAGCCGGATGCAGATTTGCTCAGGTTGTTTGCGGTAGATTTTGTTTTCATTGTGGCTTTAGTTTAGAATTATTTTTATAATGGTTTATTGTCAGACATTTTTTTACAGTGCATAAATACGGCAGCATTGAAAGGGGCATGCAGCGCACTCGCACTTGCGTTGCACATGTAAGATTTTCAGGAAACTTAAAGAGGGCAGGTTGAATAGCAGCTCGAGATCACAACAAGATAAAAGTTGTGTCAGAAAAAATTCTTTTTGAATATGTAATGAAATGAATCAGCCGTTCTGATTCAGGGATTGCCAACGAGCTATTCCGTTCTTTTCTTTATCAAACTGTCAACCGTGTGGGTGGCTTTCATGGCTTCCATGCAGTTGCTGCACCAATCCGTGACTGCCAATTTTTGTTCCATGGAAAGAACCGCATCGCGGTGAATGATAGTGTATGAAGCCAGCGGCATTTCATCTTCCTTAATCATTTCGGCAATTTCCCCGAACTTGTGATATTGCCTTCGCGGACAATAAACTGGTGCTCTTCTGTCATCAAATCTCCTAATGCCTTTAGTTGTTTGTTATTGATGCAGTCATTAAACTTCACTACAATTTCTTCCGCATCAGTATTTTTTTTCATAACAATCAAGTTAATCAGTTTAAGCAAAGTTCAGACAACCTCATTCACATTTATCCTGCTTATTGCGGGACTCTGTTACCGCCTCCCGTAAAAGATTACAGCAAACTATTTTTCTTAACCGGATTTTAAAAGGGTTGTGCAACGGCTACTTTATGTTATCGGTTCGTGCTACTCGCGCCACGAAGATGTGTCGTCCGAAGTTTGCAGGCACTTTATTCGTTAGTAGTTTGTCCTAATCCAGAACTTGTTGTAAAGTTTATCGGTGAAAGCAATTATTCCATTTGCTTTTGTGTAGAAACAATTATTCGATGAATCTGCTGGGCTTAGTGAATTTCCATTTTGCAATAAATAAACATCATAAAAAGTTTGAGATAAAAATGTGATGCTGTCTAAGACGACAAATGGTGTATATCCCGATGTGTTAATCGTAGTTGTATCAACTAAGTTCAAAGTCCAAAATGAAACTGACGCTGCATTAGAAATAATAATTGTCATGCTGTCAACTAAGTTTGTATAAGCGCGGAAGATATATTCTAAATGCCCGATGTCTGTCGTACCGTAGTTGTATGCTATGCCTACTATTTCGCCTACATCAACAGTGTCGCCTTGCGTTTGTGATTGCGTACTCGTTTCATCCCAAACTTGCGCATCTGAACTGTAAGAGATACAATTTGTATCGTTAGTCGTTGAGTCAACAAATATTAAAGTATGAAATAGTTTGTATGAGATAAAAAGGGACTTGTCATAAGTTGTCAAATAATATCTTACCGGACCGGTGATTCCGGTCACGCCACATTCCAGGATTGGCGATGATGGATTTTCTTTCTTGCAAGAGATTACTGCAAGAGAGAAAATGAATAATGCTGTTAAACCTCTTTTCATTATGCGAACAAAGTTAAGAATTGTAATCATCAAATGTCCTATTCGTTTTCGTCATTTTGTTTCTGCCAATTACTTGCAGTCAGTTGGAAGTTCCGATGCCGCCAAGCATGACCGATAACGAAGAAGGGATTAAAGAAGTAAAAAAAAGAAGGGAGTAGAAAGCACACACTTTCTTTTCCGCAGCACTCTTTATTACTTGCACACTCTTTCAACATGCTATAAACCCCTTCTTTTTTTTATTTCTTTTAATCTTTATGTTAGCAGCAGTTCTACTCTCGGTTCAATGCGGTCAAGCGAGATTAAAAAGTTCTTTCGCTTTCTTCCAATTCTTACTCAAGATTGGTTTGCTCACGCTTGTCTTTCCGTCAGAAGCTTCGCCTGAAAAATGACAATACTTCTCAGGATGCTCAGGGTCTTTATTCCATGCTTTGTACGCATCATAACTCATCGGCTTCTCAATGTTGAAAGGAATTTCTACTCCTGTTCGTATGCAGTAACCTGTCGGCTTGCCATTACTCTTTTTAGTTTCTTTAGGAACTGTTGCTTCAACTTTTTTGCTTGTCTCTTTCGGTGCTTCAACATATGCGAAGTCAGTAGCGTTATTCAAAATTGATTCAATGTCTTTCCAGGCATCTTCGTAAACTTGCTTGTCCGATTCAACATTCCTGTCAATCAAGATTCCCATTTCCCTGTTATGTTGTTGGGAAAACTCATAAAGGTTCATAGATGAAATTATCATCTTCTTTTCGTTGAGATAACATTTCGCATGCAGGTTCTTAGAGAAATATAAACGAACATACTTTAAGGTCTGCAAGAAACTCATCTCTGTTGGGTTCAGTTCTTGTTTCCCAAAGATGATTCTGACTTCAGATTTCTCCCGCTCCTTGTCATTAAGAAGTTCCTTGATGTTGTCCGAAAGTTTCAGATAAGGACTAATGATGTAAAGTCGTTCACGGGCTTCACGAATTAATGTCTCAACTTCCGCTGTAATGCCTGATGTTCTTAAGTATTTTGCCATTGTCGTAAGAATTGGTTTGTCAAAGTTAATTTCTTGCAGTCACTTCCAAGTTAGTAGGTCGCCCAAGAATTGCTGCTAACATATTAATATCTACACCTTGCAAAAATACAAGATGCTTTCAATCATTTCACTATAAAAATTATCTGCACCTCGAAGGACGGCTTTCTGCACCTTCAGCCCGTAGGATTATTATCCAACGGGTTCAACAATCCTAATTTATCCAACGGACTTTGCATTTTTATAAATCTCCATTCCCCCAAACAAAAAGAGCCGCCTTTGCAGCAGCTCCTCTTTAAATCCTAAATCCTAAATCTTAAATCCCAAATCCCTTCACTCCTTCTCCAGCTCAATCACCAGCCGCGCCACCACGCCATCCTGCAGCACGAAGTTGCTCACTGTGGCTGCCTTGTAAAGGTTAGCTGTGGCGGAAACGTTAAATGAGCCGATGCCCGTTTCGCTGTCGAAGAATGTCACCACGCTCCGCTTGCTCACTTTTTTAATCAGGTTCAGTTCAGGAAACGAAACCACGCCCTGTCCGATTTTCGCCTTCGTTATTTTGTCAACCAGCACAAAGCGCGCACTCTGGTGGCGCACTCCCGTGTCAACCCGTTTGCGCACTGCGCGGTAGCCCTCCCAAAATGTTTTCTTGCTGAAGCGCAGCGTGTCAATCATCGTGTCTAAGTCCAGCAGGATGCCATCAAGCTCCGTGAATGCTGTTTCCAGGTCGGTGGTGGCGGCTGTGGTAACACCCTTGGCGGCTGCCGGTTTGCCCAGCGAGTCATTAAAATCTTTAATCGCATTCTTCAGGTCCGTAATCATGAGCGCAGTAACGCCATAGCTCGCCAATGCAGCAGTGTTCGTAAAAGCGCGGTCGTGCACAAGCTGGCAGCGGTCCTTCGCATCGGAGTCCTTCACGTGAAGCAGGTCGCTCAGTTGAAAGTCAATTTCCGCCAGCAGCACAGCGTTGTTTGTGTCCCGCGCAAATACCTGCATCGCCTTGCTGATGACCAATCCTTTTTCAGCCATCTTTTTTTTGAACCCCTCTTTTGCCGTCACATTGCCGGTGATGTCCGTGTTTTGAATCAGCTCGATGTCATTTATTTCATCCAGCTTCGTTTCCAGTGCATCGCGCTTTTGCTGAATCACCGTGTTGGTGTTCCAATCCGTTGAATGGTCATCGAGGTAGGTGAGCGTACTCTCTGCCATCGTTTCAGTTCTTGTTTGTTCGTCTGTCATGGTTTAATTTTTTTTTTGATTTATGCGCCAATGATAATAAATAAACTGCTGTTCTTTAAACAAGTTTTGCACATGTTTTTTCTCTTATGCCAAAAATCATCACTTATATTAAAAATTCAACGATTCTGATGTTGATAAATTGTATCCTCAGGTCTCAGATTGAATCTCTCAGGTCTCAGATTGCATCTCTCAGGTCTCAGATTGCAACTCCCGGCTCTCAGATTGAATCTCTCAGGTCTCAGATTACAACTCCCGGCTCTCAGATTGAATCTCTCAGGTCTCAGATTGAATCTCTGAGGTCTCAGATTGAATCTCTGAGGTCTCATATTGAATCTCTCAGGTCTCAGATTGCATCTCCCGGCTCTCGGATTGAATCTCTGAGGTCTCAGAAAATAAAACCCCTAAAGCGCAATGTCATTAAGTTAAGAAAAATTGAATGATGAATATTGAATTATGAATTATGAATTAAACAAGCACTTCGACATTCATAATTCATCATTCAACATTCGATATTTTAATAAACAATCCTGCGGGATAAAAAATTTACTGCACCACCAATTTCCTCACCGTCACTTTCTCCCCCGTCCTGAACTCGCAGAAATAAATTCCTTTGCTCAACTGCGAAGCCGAAACATAAAACGCATGGCTGCCTGCGGTGAGGTATCCGTCCCACAGCGAAATTATTTTTTCTCCAAGCACATTGTAAACAGCAAGCGAAACATTTTCTCTTTGCGTGAGCGTGAGTGCAACAGTACATTCATCACTGAACGGATTCGGATAACAAACAAACTGCGGAGTGAATGCAGGCGGTTTCACAATTCCCGCTGCAATGCTGTCGAACACCGCCTGCGCCCTGTCAGCCGCTGCCTGCATTTGCGTCAGCGAATCGGAAGCAAGCAATGCAAAAGCAACGCGGACAGAGTCACCGGCATTTAACGTGAACGGTCCGCTGGAAATCATCATAGAAACATCCGTGGTGTCGGTGCTCAAGCGGCTCCACGAAGACATGGAGTTATACTTTTCAAATTTTGTAAAGCCGTCATAAATGCCAACGCTTCCGTTGCTTCCGTCATTGTTGAAGGCGTAATAATTCACTCCGCCCGGTGAAAGAACTTTTATTCCGCAGAACACCCCGCCCGGCTGCGTGTCGTGCGCCCAGCCGAGTTTGCGCGGTGCGTCATAACCGGCAACGTTGGTGGCGTAGTTCACGGGAGTGATGTCCCAGTCGGCATACAAGCCCGCGTGAAGCGTGGTGTAATTATTCGCGCCCGTGTTGCGAATCAGGAAATCATAAATAATGTATTTGCTGTCAGGCGGGTTTATCCATGCGAACGCTTTTTGTGTAACCGAAATTCCGATGGGGTAAGCAGCCGAGTCATCGTTGAAAGTTGCCTCAGCATCGAAGTCGGAAAGCACGGACGGAAGCTGATGTGCTCGCGTGACGGCAACAAAATCCTGGTTCATGGAAGTGGGCGGGTCGCCAATCGTAATGTCGGAAGTAACGGAATCGTTCACCCCAATCACTAATCCGCCTCCATATAAAAGTGTCGGAGGAGCGTGATAAATAAAACCAAGTCCCTGCGCCTGACCGTTGTCGTTGAATCCGAGCCGCCCTTTGCTTGTCATGGAAGTTCCCACTTCGTTCACGTAGATGTTGATGTAGTCCACATTCACGAGCAGGTCAATTGCCTGCCAGTCGGTGTATGTTCCGTCAGTGTAATTAAAATCGAAATAGACAGGCGTGTTGGTTGGCGGGCTGCCGGTGATGATTGCGGTGAACGGATTGCTGCGGTTGCTGTCTGCCTGCAAAGGATTCATCGCCCCGGGATTAAATGTGTTGTTGATGAAAGTGATGTAAGGAGAAGTGGTGGTGAGGGTGATATTCAGATTTGCAAGCGTGTCGAGATAATTGGTGAACACAGCGCTGATGCGCAGCGTGTCGTTGAGAATAAATGCATCATCATTGTTATCTGTAATGATAATGTCAAACGCGCGGACTGACTTTGCCGTTGTTTCTGTCACCGCGCGGAACAGATTCATTCTTCCCTTGCCAAGTTTGTGTGTGTAAATTGCATTGCCCGGCACGGTGTCAATGTCATCGCTCGTTGCGCGAAGCTGCTCACCGATTTGCATTGCATTCAAAAGAGGAAATTGTTTTTTCACCAGCGCAGCGCCAGCGGTTGCCTGCGGTGCCGCTTCCGATGTTCCCCCGGAATAAACCATCACAGTAGGATTGCCTGCGAGAATGGAATAAAGATTATCGCCCGGTGTGCTGATGTCGCAGAATGAACCGTACGAAGAGCCCACCCATTTATTGTCCGTTTGATTTGAGCCGCACACGGCAAGCACGTGCTGGTATGCTGCCGGAAAAAATGGCGCTTCGTTATCACTGTTTCCCGCAGCGCCCACAACAAGACAGTTGCCGTTAAACGTTGCATAGTCCACGGCATCCTGCCCGAACTGCGAGCCGCCAAAGCCGCCCCATGAACAATTCACGGCAACACATCCGTGGTCGGCAGCATACACAATACCAAGTTCACCATTGACGATGAAACTTCCGTTGGTGCTGCATCGGATGGGCAAAAATCTTGTCCTGAATCCGACACCCGCTCCGCAAATCGTGTTATCATTCTGCATGCATCCCAGCCCGATGACAAACGTTCCGTGCGGAATGCCGCCTTCGGTAACGTCATAGTTGTTTTGCGCTACGTTCCATCCGTAATAATTATCCGTGTATCCGTCACCGTCATCATCTGTTCCGTTCACAGGGTCGGCAGTGTTATATGCAATGCGCGCCACCAATTCAGGATGCGTTGTGTCGCAGCCCGTGTCCGTGAATCCGATGACGATGGTCGAATCGCCCTGGTTGATATCCCATGCCTGGTAAGCGCGAATCATAGCAAGATGATATTGGTTTATGATGCCTGTATCGTTGGGAGTGTAAAGCGGTTTATAAATGTAATCCGGCTCAGCGTAAATCAGTTTGCCCGTTGACATCAGCAGGTTGATTGCTTTTTCAATCGGAGTACCGGAAGAAAAATTCAATGTGTAAATCAGGGAGAGGTCAACTAATTTTTCTCCGCTCTTATTTCTCTCTGCCATTGGCGGCTGATGATTCGGAAAAAGTTTTTCAACCTTGTCAGCTTTCAAAACAGAGAAAATATTTTCAATCGAACGTTCAGAGATTTTATTCTTCGCAGCATGCGAACGCAGTTCCGGCTTCAGCTTAAAAATAATTTTTCCGTGCTGATAATCTTTTGCTGTAACAAGGGGATTTAGCTTGAAAGGTTTTTGCTGCACCTGCGGTGGATGCTGTGCAGAAGCCGTAAGCCAACAGCTAACAGCCAGAAGTAAAAGATTTTTTTTCATCGCATTTTAATTTCAAAGATAGGGGAATAATTTTTATCTCCGCGGATCTCAGCGCCTTCTCAGCGTACTCAGCGGTTAAATCTTTTAAATCTCAAATCTCATATCGTTTCACTTCAGCGACTCATAAATCACCGTCTGAATTTTTGTTCTTATGTTTTGCTTGGCGAGTTTGTCGTTTTTCGCATCAGGATAAATACGGTTCGATAGG
>DATDOJ010000439.1:0-5270 GCA_035293345.1 Bacteroidia bacterium | reverse complement strand
GGACGCTCGGATGTAACCACCACCACTTCATCGTCTCTGTAATAAAATGCGGGACGTATTCCATTCGGGTCGCGCATCACAAAGGCATCGCCATGACCGAACATTCCGGCAATGGTGTATCCGCCATCCCAGTTTTTTGCCGCGCGTGTCAGTATGCGCTGCACGTTGAGGTGCTTGCCGATGAGCGGAGAAATTTCTTTGTTGCCATAACCCATCATCTTGAACCTGCGGTACTGCTCTTCGTTTTCTTCGTCAAGAAAGTGTCCGATTTTTTCGAGCACCGTAATGGTGTCTGCTTTTTCTTTAGGATGCTGACCAAGTTCCACGAGCTGGTCAAAAAGTTCATCCACATTGGTGAGGTTGAAATTTCCTGCCACCACAAGGTTGCGCGTCATCCAGTTGTTTTCGCGCAAGAAGGGGTGAACGTTTTCTATTCCGTATTTGCCGAATGTGCCGTAACGAAGATGACCGAGATAAAGTTCGCAGATGAACCTCGTATTGCTTTTGAGCCAGTTTGCATCAGCAGCTTGTTCGGGGTTCGTGTTTGTCTTTTCGTTGAGTTCGGAAAAAATGTCATCGAAAATTGCCGACAAACCCTGGCGCGATGCCGAACGTTCGCGCATGATGTATTTGCTTCCTTGCCGCGCATCGAGGCGGATGCCGGCAACGCCCACTCCATCTTGCCCGCGATTGTGCTGCTTTTCCATGAGCAGGTAGAGCTTGTTGATGCCGTAAGCCGCGGTGCCGTATTTATTCTGATAATAATCCAGCGGTTGAAGTAGCCGAACCATTGCAATGCCGCATTCGTGATGGAGGGTGTCGCTCATTTACGAGGGCAAAGATACGAAAGCGAGAGGGAAGTTAAGAGGTGTCTGAACTATGATTAATGATGATTGATGTGATTTAAAAAAACGGAGGGGACAAATCCTGCTGAACAGAGAGAAAAAATAAAAGCTAAAACTGTATTTTTACTTGTTACTTTTCCTGATGTAGTGGTCGAGGACGACAGGCATTGAGGGGGCACCGGGGATGGGCGCCATGATGTCGAGCCGGAGTTTTGCTTTGTTGACTGCCTGCACCACAGCGGGACCGAAGGCGGCAATGCGGACATTTTGCTGGCGGAACTTGGGAAAGTTTTTGAAGAGCGACTTGACATCGAGCGGGCTGAAGAGGACGATGATATCGTAGAGCCGGATGTTGATTTCGGCAAGGTCGGCACAGAGCGCTTTGTATATGACCGCCTTTTTGAAATTGAGTTTGCGTTCTGCAAGCACTTCGAGGACACGCTGCTTGGGTGTGTCGGAACAAGGGACAAGATATTTTTCTTCGGGGAATTTGTATATAATTTTCAGCAGGTCTTCAATGGTTTGGTTGCCGAAGAAAATCCTGCGTTTGCGGAAGACGACATATTTCTGGAGGTAGTATCCCACTGTTTCAGAGAGGCAGAAATATTTTACGGATTCGGCAGGAGTAACACGCAGTTCACCGCACATACGGAAAAACTGGTCAACGGCATTGCGGCTGGTGAAGATGACAGCGGGATAATCGAGGATGTTTATTTTTTCTTTCCGGAACAGTTTTGCCGGAATGGGCGTCACCTGAATGAACGGGCAGAAGTCAATCTTCAAACTGTACTTTTTGGCGAGAGCGAAGTAAGGCGACTTTGCGGTTTCCGGTTTGGGCTGGGTAACGAGTATGTATTTTACTTTCAACGTTCAGGTAGTTTTAGGTTTCCTTTTCAACTTGAACCGCCCGAACGAAGAACCGGCAAGCTACTGAGGTGAAACCACTTTGAGAAGCACCAGCAGCGGGGCAAATTCAAGGGCGCAAATGTATAAAAATAAATGCACGGGTGACCAAGACGGAGACGCACGCCCGATAAGGATTCCGCGCAGAATACGGTAGAGAAAAAACAGCGCTGCTGTAGCGATGACTGCGATGAAAATAACCGGGGAATCGCTCAGTCGAGGATAGAGAAATAAGAGAACGGCAACCGGAAACAGCACCATGCCGAAAAGATTGTTGCTGAGAAAAATGTTGAAGATGTAGGCATCCATTTCTCGTTCGGTTTCAAAAATGAAACCGGACAGTTTGAGGATGACATACTTGAGCGAGTAAATGAGCGCGATGAAGAAAGCGAACACCAGGAAGCGGCTGAAGTCATTGAGCGCAAACAGAAATTTGTGTGCAATCACCGAGCCGAATTGCCACACCATGAAAGCAGCGGTGAGATTGAAAATTACAGTGAGGATGAGTGAGGCGCGCTGAAGCAAAATGTTTTCATCCCTCACAAGCTGATTAGTCACACTAAAACTCAGGAAGGCGCGTACAAGCTCTGAAATATTTTTCCTGTAAAATATCCGGGCGATGAGAACAAGTGCAGTAATCATCAACATCACGGCAAAGAGCCAGAACGGATGAGATACACCAAGCGGAACCGAACCGTTGTGAACGGGAGTGAGTTCATGCAGCCCGAAAAACGGCTGCTGAATTATTGCCAACTGCAAATTGCCAATTGCCAATTTCTTTTTTATTTAAAGTTTGAACACTCTCGAAATATTAAAGCTAAACTTCGAACCGCCCTCGCTCCAGGAATCGGTGGTGACGGGGATGAAATCATTTTCGAGCAAACCGACTGCGTTTGTGAACATGATGCTGAAGACGTGACCGCCAGTTTCAATTTCAATTCCTGCGGAAAACGGGTCGAATAATTTTATGCCCGTGCTTTCCTCACGGAAGTTGTGGAAGTAATCAGCAATGATTCCGAAACTCTTGGTGATTTTGAGCCGACCGCCAAAGCCGAGGGAAAATAAATCGTTTTTATCTTCAGGATATACACGCAAGTCAACGAGGTTACGATGAACGAAGGATGGAACAACTTCAAAAGAAAATTTCGGAGAAAACTTTCGTGCAATAATCATTTGCATGCAGTGAGACATTCTCCTTTCTGATGGAGAGTAAATTCCTTCGGGGTCGGCTTTCGCGCTGTATGCTGTGCTGCCATAAAGTGTAATGGCGAGCGGAATTTTTTCATTGCTTGTCTGTTGCATCAGCCGGAACTTCGCAGCACCAGAAAGATTTTCCTGCCTCTTGTTTCTGCCGATGCTCACCATCAGCCGGTCGGTGATTCCATAGTCGAATGAAATGCGGATGTCATTGGATTGGTCTAACCCGTAGAGTGTGTGACTGCCTCCTCCGCCCGCTTCTGTTCCCATGTTTCCGAACAAATGCCCGACACGAAAATCGAGATTATGCTTTTTGACTGTCTCATTTGTCTGCGCGCTGATAATTTTTGTTGACTTAAATGTAGCGAATGTTTTTTCACCGGCTGCAGGCGCGCTTGATTGCAGCAGTGCCAACAAGCTGTCCTGTGCGCTAACAGTAAGGCAAGTCAGCAGCAAAGAAAACAAAAGGAGCAAATTATTTTTTTTCATCTTTCTTATAGATTGTGTAAGCAGCGTTAACTTTCACTGTTACTGTTTCGGCAATATTCTGAAAGACCAGTTTCGGAACCTTAATTTTATAATCCTTTAATGCTATGGTAAACAAACTCCGGATTTTTATAGTGTCCTCAGCCGTAATTACAACTCCCGGCACGGTGATTTCATTTTCAACTCCGTGCATGGTGAGTTTGCCCGTGACAGTGATATTGTGAATCCCGGGTTTCGACACTTCTCCCTTCTCAGTAATCTTTCCGCGAAAGGTTGCATTCGGATATTTATCACTCTCCAGATACTTTTCGTTGAAATGTTCCTCCATCAAATCCCTGTCGAATTCGAATCCGCGAATGGGGAGAAGAAAAATCACTTCATCCGTTGCGAAATTGAGAAATGAATTAATGTTTCTGTTGATGGCGTCAATATTTTCCAGTGGCGCTTCGGAGAAAAAGGAAACAGTTCCTTCCTTGCAGGAATAAAGCTGCGCTCTGCTCAGAACAAAACTCAGCGAGAGAATTAAAAGCAGAAATATTTTTTTCATAGCGCCATTACTTAGTTGTTAGGGAACCCATTATTAATCCATGCGATGAGTTTTGCCAAATCGCATGAGTCCATAATTGCTCCTGATGGCGGCATTCGAAGCGGGTTGCTTGTTGGCAGCAAAATTCTTTCGGTTAATCTTCCGGAGCGAATTCTCTCTGCAACAACTTCATAGGTTGTAAAATCATAGTTGCCGTTTCCAGGAGTATGACAAGTTGCTCCCGTTCCCGAACCGCAATTGGTTCTTATGATTTGCTGAATGCTTTGCGGGTCATCGCTGCTCACAGGAGAATAATATACAGAAGGAAAATTACAATGCGGAGCAGGGTATTCAGGCGGAGATTGCTCCTTGCTGCAAGCGGCAAGAAAGAGCGCTGAAATAAAAATAAAGCCGGAAAATTTTCTGAGCATAAATGGTTCTTTGCAAAGATAGGGATTGGTGTGGCAACCGTTTGGCAAAGACCATGCAAAGAGATATTGCAAAAGGGAATGTTATTTATCCAATAAAAAAGTCCCACATCTCTGTAGGACTTGCTCCCCCTCCTGGACTCGAACCAGGGACCCTTTGATTAACAGTCAAATGCTCTAACCAACTGAGCTAAGGAGGAATTTTGTAAAGGGAGCGCAAAAATAATTATTGCTGGGTAAGTTGCAATATATTTGTCAAAAATCAATTCGCTATGAGTTTACTTGCTGTGGGTACGGTTGCTTTTGACGCCATCGAAACGCCTTTTGGAAAAACCGATAAGATTGTTGGTGGCGCTGCGACATACATTTGCCTGGCGGCTTCCTATTTTACAAATAAGATTAATATGCTTTCGGTAATCGGTGATGATTTTCCGAAAGAAATGATTCGGCTTTTCGGTAAGAGAAAAATATCTACAGACGGGCTGCAGATTAAGAACGGACAAAAATCTTTTTTCTGGTCGGGGCGTTACCACACGGACATGAATTCGCGCGACACACTTGCCACTGAACTCAATGTGCTTGCTGACTTCGACCCGATAATTCCGGAAGCATATCAGGATTGCCAATACCTGATGCTCGGAAACCTGATGCCGCAGGTTCAGAAGAAAGTTGTTGAGCGGCTGCGCAGCCGTCCGAAACTTATCATGATGGATACAATGAATTTCTGGATGGACAGCGCATGGAGTGAACTGATGGAAGTGCTTACCATGATTGATGTGCTCACTATCAACGATGCCGAGGCAAGGCAACTGAGCGGTGAACATTCGCTGGTGAAGGCGGCACAGAAAATTTTTTCCATGGGTCCGAAAATTCTCATTATTAAAA
>DATDOJ010000438.1:0-13830 GCA_035293345.1 Bacteroidia bacterium | reverse complement strand
GGGATGCAAGATAGAATCTTCCTGCATAAAAATTAACCTCTATCAACACCGATGAAATGATAACTTTGCGCGCCTGAAAATAAATTTGTCTCCGTAGCTCAGTTGGTAGAGCATCTGACTCTTAATCAGAGGGCCGTGGGTTCGAATCCCTCCGGGGACACAGAATTTCAATGTTGAACTCTGCAAATTTGCTGCGGAGTTTTTGTTTTTATTGCCGCTCCTTCACATATTTAGATTTCATGCGCGTTAAGGGTTCATCCACTTGAATGCTAAGTAAACAAGATTTTTCTAATTCAAAGCGGAATCAGGATTTCCACTGCGAAATGGCTTCTGCTTCAATCCTGAAACATTGTTTGTAACTGTTATTAATCATGCCTGAATTATGACTATTGTCATAGTTTCAGGTGACTTTGAAGGTTTATTTTACATTCAATTTTATTATCAAAAAGTACTTTCTCAAAGCATTCCTGTTCCATAACTAATAAAACACAAAAAACATGAGCATAACACAAAGTATGCCCGCAGTTAAAAAGACAAATGGAAGTTTAAAAGTTGTCAGCCAGCATGTTGTTGAAATTGTAAGCGACTCCGGCGAGGGTGCGCAAAAAGCCGGGCAGAGTTTCGGTTCCATCTCTGCTAAAATGGGAAACGGTGTGTGGACTGTTGAAATTATTCCGGCAGAAATTCAACCGCCCGCACGGTCAAGAGCCGGTGCTTCGGGAATCCGGATTCGCGTGGGTTCAGAGAAAGTAACCAACATGGGCGACCATGCCAATCTTGTGGTTGCGCTCAACGAACAGGTTCTCTACGGGCGGATTTCACAGGATGCTTACACGGAGGGCACTGTAATTTTATTAGAGAACAAATGGGCAAGCAGCGATGTGGAAGCAATACAAAAAGAATATGCTGCTGCGTTGGCTGATTTCAAATCGAAAGGATACAAGGTTATTGAAATACCGATGGAGACAGAGTGTTTGAAATTGGTTGCCGATGCGAGGAAAGGAAAAAACATGTGGGTGCTCGGAATGCTTTGTCAGATTTACAATCGTGATTTAACAAAAGCTGAAGAACAAATCAGATATATCTTCAAAAAGAAATCGGAGAAAATTTTTGAAGCAAATGTTAATCTTTTAAAAGCCGGTTACAACTGGGCGAAAGAAAATTTAGAACTCAATTTCGAAATCCCTCCGCTGGAACATGCCGGTGACCAGGTGGTGATGAATGGCAACGAAGCCATCGCGCTGGGAACGCTTGCCGCGGGTATCGAAGTGTGTGCCATGTACCCGATTACTCCTGCAACTTCCGCTTCGCATAAACTTGCTGAATGCATGGAGGCAGCAGGCGGACTTATTCATCAGGCGGAAGATGAAATTGCAGCGATTGGTTTTGCCATCGGTTCTTCTTATGCAGGTAAAACTGCTATTACTATTACTTCAGGACCTGGTCTTGCTTTGAAAACTGAATTCATAGGACTTGCAGTGATGGCTGAAGTTCCGTTAGTAATCGTAAATGTGCAGAGAGGCGGACCATCAACAGGGTTGCCGACTAAAGTTGAACAAGGAGACCTGTTAGCTTCATTATACGGAGCAGCCGGGGATGCTCCCAAAATAATAATTGCTCCGGCAACTATTGAAGAGTGTTTTCATTTTGTAATCCTGGCGCGTAAACTTGCCGAGGCGTTTCGAATGCCTGTAATAATTCTGACTGATGCAAATCTTGCAACCGGGGTTTCGCCTTTCCCGCGTCCGAAAGTTATTGCTGAATGGTTAGCACCTCCCATTGACCAAAGCAGATGGAAGGAAAATATCAGTCCGTACAATTGGGATGCTGAAACAGGATTAAGCCAGCGCCCGATTCCCGGGCAGAAAGATGGCATGTACACCCTGACCGGTTTGGCGCATGACCACAACAGCAAAGTGGCTTACGACCCGGAGATAAATCAGAAGTCAAGTGAAGCGCGAAGCAGAAAACTGGCTGCCGTGCTTCAGACATTAAAAACTCCCAAAGTAAACGGTGATGAAAGCGGTGACCTGCTTGTTGTCGGTTGGGGTTCAACGAAAGGCGCCATTGAAGAAGCAGTTGCAGCGGCAAGAAAATCGGGAATGAAAGTCAGCAGTTTGCATCTGCATTTCCTGAGTCCGCTGGAGCCGGGGCTCGAAGAAATTTTCAGGCGGTTTAAAAAAGTTAAAACGGTTGAAATAAATTACAGCGATAAGATTGGAGACCCACTCATTACCAAAAATAGCAGACGCTATGCTCAGCTTGCATGGCTGCTCAGAGCGCAAACGCTTGTTGATGTGGATTGCTACAGCAATGTTTTCGGACAGCCGATTAATCCGGGCAAGGTGTTGGATATGATAAAAGAAGAACTGAAAGTGAAATACATTATAAAAGAAGAATTGAAAGTCAATCAGGAAAGTTGAACCTTATGAATTGTTTAAGTAAAATAAACCGGGATTATAATTTTGCCAGGGCAGAGTTTCCTGAAAGGGACGCTGCGCATTACCCATCAATGTCCCCAAGCGGAGACACTGCCGGGAGAGGTTCAATTCGCTTTTCCGAAACTTCAGAACGCAAGCCGGGAACTTCCAAACACTTTCCCGGAAGTTCAGAACTCAAGTTTGGAACTTCCAATCGCAACTTCTGGACTTCTAAACACTTTCCCGGAGGTTCAGAACTCAATTTGGGAAGTTCAGAACTCAAGTTTGGAAGTTCCAATCTCAACTTCTGGACTTCCAAACTGAACTTCGAATCTCAAAAGTCGGGTTCGGAACTTCAAAAGCCGGGGTTGGAACTTCAAAAGTCGGGGTTGGAACTTCAAAAGTCGGGGTTGGAACTTCAAAAGTTGGAGTTGGAACTTCAAAAGTTGGGGTTGGAACTTCAAAAGCCGGGGTTGGAACTTCAAAAGTTTGGGTTGGAACTTCAAAAGTCGGGTTCGGAACTTCAAAAGCCGGGGTTGGAACTTCAAAAGTCGTGGTTGGAACTTCAAAAGTCGGGTTCAGAACTTCAAAAGTCGGGTTCGGAACTTCAAAAGTTGAGTTTTGAACTTCAAACCATTAAAATTTAACAAATAATCAATAATAAATAATAAACAAAAAAATATGTTCGGATTAAAACCAGACCTCTGCGAACTCGAATTAAGTGATGAGCATTATTCACTTGAGGACTATGAAGATGGCATAGCACGTTGGTGCCCCGGCTGCGGTGACCACGGCATTCTCACTTCGGTGCAAAAGCTGTGCAGGGAAAAACAATTGCTGCCCGAGAAAACGGTGTTCGTCAGCGGCATCGGATGCAGCAGCCGCTTCCCCCATTACATGAACACGTATGGTTTTCATGGTTTGCATGGCAGGGCTTTCCCTGTGGCATCGGGCGTAAAATTCCGCAGACCCGACCTCGATGTATTTGTTGTCACCGGTGATGGCGACTGCTGCTCCATCGGCACTGCACACTGGATTCATGCCATCCGTTACAACATGAAAATGACTGTGCTGCTATTAGACAACAGCATTTACGGGCTTACCAAAAAACAAACCAGCCCGACAAGTGCGAAGGGAACCAAATCGAACACGCATCCGCAAGGTTCCATTTTGCCTCCGATAAATCCGATTCAAACCACACTCGGTGTAGCGAATGTTTCTTTCGTTGCGCAGACAGCCGACTGGAATCCGGCTCATGTTTACGAAACCATCAAGGCGGCTTATGAGCATCCCGGGTTTGCATTCGTGAGAGTTGTTCAAAGATGCCCCGTGTATATGCGCGACTTATACGATGCGGCAGTATCAGACCCCACAGCGCTGACCTTGCTCACGCATGAAAACGGAATCAAGCTTCACGAGCAGGTTGAAAAAAGCTTTCAAAATATTATTCAGCACGACCCAAGTGATATAAATAAAGGACGCGAGTATGCAGAGATGAAAGACAGCATTCCCATCGGGTTGTTTTACCAGGATAAAAATGCTCCGCGCTATGATGAATATGGCGCGTGCAACATTGGGATGCTGGTTGAAGAGCGCCTCGCGGCAATCAATAATGAGTTTGATAAATATGCTGTGTAAAGTTTGATGTAAACTTATGAGTAAAACAAAAACAACATCGAAAGAATTTATGCCGGATGAATTCCTGCATGAAGAAGCGATTGAACCAAAGCAGGAAGTTGAAATTGCTTTGATGATTGAAAAGCAAGAACCTCGCCACTTGAAATTACCGCAGGCAGTTCCTGCCACCGAAGCCGAAATTAAAAAACAGTGGCGCGCCATAAGACATTTCTTCCGCACCGGTGAAAACCCGAACCCTGTTGAAGTTGCCGGGCTTAAGCCGGCATTGCTTGCACATTTTTTAAACGGAGAAGAACCGCTAACCGATTACCCGCTTTTTCTATCGGAGGAAAAGGAGTTTGAACACTGTTCATTCTCTGCTTTGCTAAAAAATATTTTTCAGAAAACATTTAAAGAAGGAGAAGCGGGTATTTTATTTAACAACCTTCAACGCATTGAGAACTACGTGAGGAAATATGTTGCCGTTGCAGGGAATTATTGCTCGCTGAATTTGGTATTTGAACCTGCCCTAAACGAACTTTCCAAAATAAAAATCAAAGGCGATGACCGAATAAACTTCCTGAAAGACATTGAGAAGTTCAAAAGCAATTTCCCTGAAACCGGAATACTGCTTGGGTTTTCGCAGCAGACACCGGTACACATTCTGGTTCACCTGCTGAAGCATCAATCGAAGCTGAAGAGAAATAATTTCATCGCTGAACTTCACTCCGTGAAATCCGGTTTGGAAGATTTGCTGTCCGTTGAAAAAATCAAGAGCCCGAAAGAACAATCTTCAAAACCCGGAATTGATTTTGCCGGAGAACTTATTGAATTTAATACACTCGAAACGCTGTTGCCGGAGAGCGCTTCCGAATCCATGCCTCAAAAAAGATTCGAGAGGATTTCAAACTGCATCCGTGTTTTGGCGATGGCAGAAAATATACTGCAAAAACATGATGCCATAATTTACCTCGGAAAAACATTAGCCGATAATCAAAACTATAATTGGAAAGAATTACTGCACGGGTTTGATTTGAGAATTGCCGAAGCAGGGCAGAGTTGTTCTGCAGCTTCTGCAGGTTTCAGGTTGCACATCGCAGAACTTTCCAAACTGATCACAGCAGCAAGAGTCGCCCGGTTGGAAGTGAACAATAAATATGACGATGAAATTCACGATGATTATTTTTCCCGTTTCAACTGGTCATATTTCACAGAGGAAGAAACATCACTCTGTCCACCCATTGTCCTTGTTGAAGAAACACAAAATCTCCTCGGCAATGAGCTGCACCATTTTTCTGCATTGATTGCATCAAACAAACCGGTGAAGATTATGGCTGTCAATCGTTTGTTGCCGAATAAAATAAATACGAACGGAAATGAATCGGATGATTTATTTTCCTTTCAGCAGGAACTAAGTGTGCTTGCCGTTTCTCAGCGAAGCGCTTTCACTCTTCAAACTGCATTGCACAATCCCATGCACATGCTAAACGGATTTGCTGCAGGACTTTCTTCTGCTTCACCGGCATTGTTACATGTTCTTGTTAATTCGATATTGAATGATTCAATAACACAGAATTTCTTTGAAATCAGCTCTGCAGTTGAAGGAAGACAATTTCCGCTTTTCACATACAACACAAAAGGAGAAAAATGGGGAAGCCGATTCAACATCAATGATAATCCGCAACCGTACAGAAACTGGCCTGAATATTTTTTCGAGTTTAAGAACGAGCACGATGTATTAGAAAAATCAGAACTTGATTTTACGTTCGCAGATTATATTGCGCTAAATAAAGTTCCTTACAAAAACTTGTTGGTAGTGCTGCCTGCCTGCTGGTCGGACGATTTAATTCCTCTGAGCGACTATCTTGAACTTTCTCCGGAACAACTTTACAGCAAGGTTCCGTTCATCTGGCTGGCTGATGCTGAAAATATTTTGCACAAAGCTGCTGTTCCATTTTCCCTCGTGATTGCAGCAAAAGAGCGTTTGGATTTATGGAATTTCATCCAGGAATTGGGAGGAGTAAACAGTTTTCATGTGGAGCAGGCAATAGCCCGCACGCGCAGCGAGATGCAGGAGCAAAAAGAAAAAGAGATAAAAGAAATTGAAAGTAAATTCGAAAAGCAAATTGAGGAAGTCAGAACTACGGCAACGGGTGAAGCAATGAATCACCTGGCAGGAATTCTACTTGACCTCGACCGCATTACTTCCCTGCCCGCACCGCAAAAATTTTCTTCACCATCACTTACACCGGCAAACAAAGAATCAAAATCACCGGAGAATCTTTCACTCAAAGTTGAAGCCGCTGAAAAAGAGGAAGAAGTTTCTGCCGAGCCGTGGGTTGATTCTGTCAAATGCACTTCTTGCAACGAGTGCACGGATAAATACCCGAGAGCATTCAAATATAACAGCGACAAACAGGCCTATGTTGACGACCCGACTACAGTGACTTACGCTCAACTTATTAAAGCAACAGAAGCATGTCCTGCAAAATGCATTCATCCCGGATTACCTATGAATCCAAATGAACCGGGGCTGCAGGAATTAATTGCGAGAGCAAAACCTTTCAATTAAATTTTATGGCGAATGAAATTTTCACAGCCGTTTTCATTCTCACAGGACTTGGCTTGCTGTTCGCTGTTGTTCTTGCCGTTGCCTACAAGAAGCTTAAAGTTTACGAAGACCCGCGAATTGATATTGTGGATGCCATGCTTCCGAAGGCAAATTGCGGAGCGTGCGGAGTTCCCGGCTGCCACGCATTTGCAGAGCTGGTTGTTGCAAAAAAAATTAACCCCGGAAAATGTACCGTAAGCAGTCCTGCCGGAATCGAGAGTATTGCGTCTTACATGGGAGTGGTAGCTAGCCACGAAGAAAAAATTGTTGCACGGCTGCTCTGTGCAGGAGGAAAAAATGAAGCGCATAATGTCGCGGAGTACAAAGGCGGATTAAGCACATGCCGCGGTGAATCGCTTGTTGCCGGTGGTCCAAAACAATGTTCATGGGGATGCCTGGGACTTGCCGATTGCGAAAGAGTGTGCGACTTTGATGCGATTAAAATGAACAACAATGGTCTGCCTGTGGTTGACATTGTCAAATGCACTGCATGCGGTGACTGCGTTGAAATCTGTCCGAAGGATTTATTTGTGCTGATGCCGGTGAGCAGAAAATTAATTGTTCAGTGCAAGTCACTTTTGGAAGGAGAAGATGCAGAGAGCAGATGTTCTGTCGCCTGCACTGCATGCGGTAAATGCGTTGCTGATGCAGCTCCGGGACTTATTGAAATAAAGAACAAGCTGGCAATGATTGATTATGAACTGAATGCATTGTCTTCGCCCGATGCAATCAGGCGATGTCCAACCGATGCTATTGTCTGGCTTGAAAATTCTAAACAATTTGACATTGAGGAAACAACAGAACTCCCGATAGGAAATGTTGAGAAGTACCCGGATTTTGAAAATGTATATTATCAGTGATGAAAACAAAAATAAATTTTAATGACCTGCCTGGCAAACAAGTTTCACTGACGGCATTCGATGCTGCGCAGAACCTGATGTCAGTAATTTGCGAAAGTGTTTTGTGCTCAGCGTGTGGCAAACTCAGCGGAAAAAATATTTTCGGACGGACGATGACTTATTCATCATCAGGTGATGTTTCTTACTCTATCGGATTTACATCAACAGGTTTAAGAGCGGGAATCGTTTTGAATTCACTTGAAATTTCTTCCAACCTCGAAAGCATTTCGAATGCAGTAAGAATGCACATACCGCTGGTAATTTTTGCAAGCGTCAAATCACAGCATGAGGTTAATCAGTTGTCGCGCTGCGGAGCTGTGGTGCTTTCGGCAAACACAACTCAGGAAGTTTTGGACTTACTTCTTCTTTCCTTCCGGATTGCTGAACTCTCATTAATTCCTGTTGTGGTCTGCATAGAAGAAACAGAAGTTAACCGTGAAGAAAATATATTATTTCCCGAAAAAGAAATCATAAAAAGCATTGCGGGGAGTCCCGATAATTATATTTCATCCCCAACCCCTTCACAGCAAATTATTTTCGGCAAGCAGCGAAAGAGAATTCCCGGTTGGTTTAATACCGACCATCCCGTTTCACTCGGTGCATCAAAACAATTGCGCGAAGCCGGACTTGAGTCGGCAGCGCAGGAAGAATATTTTTATTCTCACCTCGATGCAATTGCAGAGGAATCTTTCAGGGAATTCGGCAATGTCACAGGTAGAAAATATGATTCAATCTCCCTTCATAATTACAGCGATGCCGGATATCTTGTGGTAAGTTATGGAAGCATTTCCGGACAAGTGGTGAAAGCCATTGACGAATTTCGTTCAAAGAAAAAAATAAAAGTCGCTTCCGCACGACTTGTTCAGGTCAGTCCTTTTCCATCAAATGCATTTGTGAAAATTCTTCAAGGAAAAAAAACGGTTACTGTACTTGAACAGTCCGTGGCAGTCATAAACAACTCGGAACTATTTAATGAAATTTCTTCGTGTCCCGGGGCGAAACAATCAACCATCTTCTCAGGCATTTATGCTGAGATTCCCTCTGCTGGTTCATTGCACGAAGTGATATTAAATATGCTCCCTGAAGGAAAAGCAAAATCAAAATTCAGGATTGACATTGATTTCACCCGACCGGATTCTGATTTTCCAAAGCACCAAGTTTTGCTTCAGGCAATTGCGAGGGAATATCCGGATGCGCAACTCAAAACAATTGCTCATCCTGCGAGAATGAAAACCCAACCTGTCAGCCGCGACATCCCGATTCACATCAGAAAATTCCGTGACCTGGGACCTGCCTATTCAAAGCTTTCCAGGTTCTTTGACGATACAGCAAGTTTTTTCATCACTCACCCTGAAGAACTTGTTGCCGATCCGTTCCAGGCAATTCCTGTCATGCCTCCGTCAACAGCAGGTTTCAATTCAGGTAAGGACATAAAATTCTATGTCCCTGCATTCAATCCGGATAATTGCACAGGATGCGGAGATTGCTTTTTGCATTGCCCACATTCGGCAATCAATCCATTGGTCATAGGCATTGAAAACTTAATCAAAGCCGGTATTGCCATTTCAAATGCCGGTGGAAATAAAATTACACAACTTACTCCGTTGGTAAAAAATCTGTCTAAAAATATTCATGAGGTAATCAGGCAAAAGAAAACGGTCATTAATTCTGTTGCCGGTTTCATACCTGAAGCATTTGAAAACGTTATTGTGCAAATGAATTTAAAAGATGATAAACTGGAGGCAGCAAAGAAAGATATTGAGGCAGTGACAGCAGCACTCCACGACTTGCCTGTTTCCGTGACAGATGTTTTTTACAATGATTCCGATAACGTAAAGAAAGGAAGCGGTGAACTTTTCACTCTGGCAATTGATGTCAACGCATGCACGGCTTGTTCGGTTTGCGAATCGATTTGCGATGCTGATGCGATTAACATGAAAGAAGAAAATTCAGACAGCATTTCAACTCATCAAAGAATTTTTTCATTGTGGGAACAACTGCCTGATACGCGCGGTGAAACAATTTCGTGTTTGCTTGATGAAAAAAAATACAATGCATTCTCCGCCATCCTGCTAAGTCGACACTTCAACCTGATATTGAACGGACGTAGCGAAGACGGAAGTGATGCTTCAAAATCAATGACGCATCTCATAACTTCAATTGCCGAAGCCACGCTTCAGCCGAAAATTCAGGAGATGATTACATTGATGGATGAACTGACAACAGGACTGTCACAGAGCATACATTCTCAACTGGAATCTGCTCTGCCCTCGAAGGATTTTGATTCGCTTGCAAAAGTTCTTTCAGAAATAAAAGAAGACCGCAAACCCTTTGAAGATATTATTGATAAACTCGGACAGGGTGAACATCTGAAACTTGTTGATACAAAAACCCTGAGAAGAAAAGTTGAGTTGGCACAATCGCTCATGACGCTGAAATGGCTTCTCACAGAAGGCGCTTCAGGAACAGGAAGAGCAAGAATGGGTTTTGTGCTTGATGGAACCTTGCCATGGAGTAATTCATATCCCTGGAATAATTTTACTGCTCCCGTTGTAATTGAACTTAACGGTACAACACCTGAACTCGCGAAAGGAATTGCGCAGGGACAAACAAGACAGTTTCTCGACAACATAAAAATTCTCCGCAGGGCGCGGCTGGAAGTTGACGGAAACTACGAACCTGAAATAAACGATGCGCAGATTGCCGCGTTGACATGGAATGATTTAAGCGAAAAAGAAAAAAACCTTGTTCCTCCTGTAATTATTATCGGCAGTAAAGCAAAGCTTGCGGGAAAAGATTTGGATTCATTGGTAAGCATGCTGAATTGTAATCTGCCTTTGAAAGCAATTGTCATTGATGATGTCGCTCCTGCAATTAATAATTCAGCAGCAGAAATAATTTCAGGAATCGGGGTACTGCTTCCTGTTCTTGCATTGAACCATGCGTGCGTGATAAAAAGTTCTCTTGCTTCTCCTCAGCATTTGTTCACCGGCTTGCACGATGCAATCAGCAGCAGCAAGCCGGCATTAGCGTGGGTGTTTGCTCCATCAGAATCAAAGCATATCATTCCACCCGGTTCGTTTCCAAAATTATATACACTCAGTTTGAATTCAAGAGCGTTCCCTGTTTTCAGTTTCAATCCGGAACGTGAAGGAAAAATTCTCTCATCAAAAATTGAAATGGATGAAAATCCACAGAATAATTCCGCGTGGACAGAGATTGAATTCTCATATAAAGAAGAAGGAGAAATAAAAATTGTTCCATACTCCATAACATGGGCTGACTGGGCTTTCACTCTCAACACATGGCGCGAATTATTTATTCCGTACGATGACGTGATGGGGAAAGCTGTTCCTGTCGCTGAGTTTATTTTGTTGTCACAATCAGAGCGTGCAGGAAAATGTCCCGTTATTTTCAGAGTGGATAATAATGAAGCGTTAAAAAAATATAAAGCAGCCGAAGAAGTGATTGCAGCCGTTGAAGCGTGCGCAGTTGCCTGGCAGTTGCTTCGCGAAGTCAGCGGTGAACTCACGGAGTTTCCGGATAAACTCCACAGGAAAATTGAGGATGAACTTTCAGAGCAATATGAATTGAAGATGTCGGAACTTAGCTATGAATACGAAAATAAAATTTCCAATCTGGAAGCGGAACATCTGCAAAGAATAAGGATTAAGCTGAAAGAAAAATTAATAATGCTTGCGCAGCAGGCAAATGGAAAATAGAATGTAAGCATGATTGCAGAGAACGGAATTATGAATCCAACACTAACATTCAGGCATGGTGTTCATCCTCAAGAATACAAAGAACTCTCGAAACACTGCACGGTGGAACGAATGCCTTTTGTTGAAGAATATGTTTTGCCGCTCTCACAGCATCTTGGCGCACCGAACAAACCCATCGTGCAGAAAGGAAATAAAGTAAGGCGGGGACAAAAAATTGCAGCAGCCAATGGATTTGTTTCGGTAGCGCTTCACTCACCGGTGGACGGAACGGTAACAGGAATTTCTCTTGCCGAACATCCTAACGGACAAATGGTGCAGAGCATTTTTATCAAAGCAGATTCTTTTTCTACACAGCAACTTTCACCAACAATTCCAAAGCCGTATGAAGAAATGAATGTGAAAGAATTTATCGCGTCAGTGCAGGAAGCAGGTATTGTGGGATTGGGTGGGGCTGCATTTCCGGCTCATGTAAAGTTTTCAATTCCCGAGGGAAAAACCTGCCGCTACCTGATGCTGAACGGCTGCGAGTGTGAACCGTTTCTCACTTCAGACCATCGCACCATGGTTGAATTTCCTGATGACGTGATAGACGGAACGCGCATACTTCAGCATTTCATAAATGCAGAAAAAATATTTATCGGCATTGAAGCGAACAAGCCCGATGCAATTTCCATTCTTCGGGACAGAGCAAAAAATTCCGGGCTTCCGTTAGAAGTTGTTGCACTGAAAGTCAAGTATCCTCAGGGAGCGGAAAAGATGATGATTACTGCCATCATTGACAAAGAGGTTCCGACAGGAAAACTTCCGCTCGATGTTGAAACACTCGTAACAAACGTGAGTTCCATCGCAGCCATCAGTCAGTGGTTCAGAAAAGGACAGCCGCTGATTGAACGAATTGTTACAGTGACCGGCACTGCAGTGAAGCGCCCGGCAAATGTCATGGTTCCTTTCGGCACACCCATGCGGGATGTGGTTGAACTTTGCGGAGGAATTACTTCGGGCGCTGCAAGAATTTTATTGGGAGGACCCATGATGGGTATGGTTCAGAAATCACTCGACATTCCTGTGGTGAAAGGCACTTCCGGAATTTTGATTCTGACTTCGGAGGAAGTAACAGACCTTTCGCAATACAACTGCATCCGCTGCAGCCGATGCCTCGAAGCATGTCCCATGTATCTCAATCCCTCGCTGCTCGGCATGCTGGCGAAAAAAGGTCTATGGGATGAAATGGAAGAGAACCATGTGCTCGATTGCTTCGAGTGTGGTTGTTGTTCTTACGTTTGTCCCTCTGGAATTCCTTTGGTGCAAAGTTTCAGAGTCGGCAAAGCAATTATCAGGGAACAGAAAATTAAACAAACAGAAAAAATTAATTGAGCTCAGAAAAAAAGTTAACGGTTTCCACATCGCCTTTTTTACATGACACGGCAACTACTCCGTGGATAATGTACCAGGTGGTGTATTCCCTGTTCCCGATTATCGGAGCAGGATTTTATTTCTTCGGACTTGGAGCATTGGCAGTAATTTTTTTTTCGGTTGCAGGTTGCTTACTCACCGAACAATTATTCAGCAATTCATTTTTCAGTTTTGATAAGATAAAAGACGGCAGCGGCTTAATCACAGGCATCCTTTTGGGATTGACATTGCCACCGGGGTTTCCTTTATGGATGGCTTTCTTAGGAGGCATGGTTGCCATTGGCATGGGTAAAACAATCTGGGGCGGATTAGGACAAAATGTTTTCAATCCCGCATTGGTGGGCAGAGCATTTTTGCAGGCAGCATTTCCCACTGCAATAACAACATGGTCGCCACCCGATGGCAGGTACTTTAGTTTCAGAGGAACAAACCTGGCTCTTCCTTTTTTTCAAACTGAAAATGTTGATGCAGTAACAACTGCAACTCCATTATCGAAAATGAAATTTGAACATTCATTTACCGGCTGGCAGGAATTGCTTCTCGGAAACACAGGCGGTTCTTTAGGAGAAACATGCGGCATACTTTTTATTCTTACCGGTGTTTATCTTATCGCCAGAAAAATTATTCACTGGAGAATTCCGGTTGCAATATTGCTGACCGTGATAATTTTTTCCGGAATCTTCTGGTTCCTTGACTCAGCAAAATATCCAAGCCCCGTGTTCATGCTTTTCTCCGGAGGGCTGATGCTGGGAACAATTTACATGTCAACGGATTTAGTTACATCTCCCATTACACCGGTGGGCGCATGGATTTACAGTATCGGCATCGGAATTTTTGTTGTGCTCATCCGTCTTTGGGGCGGTCTTCCCGAAGGCGTGATGTATGCCATCCTGCTTATGAATGCGGCAACCCCGCTGCTGAATAAATTTATTAAAGTGAAAACCTACGGTTACAAAAAGTAATGGAAGAAAATAAAAATACAGAAAGCAACCCTCCTGTTTCCTGGATTGCCGAAGCGAAGTCGCCCGGTTCATTCCGTCTTATTTTCACTTTGGGACTAGCAGGATTTCTTGCGGGTTTAATAATGGCGGGCGCCTATTTATTTACTAAGCCATTAATTGAAGCCAACAAAGCGGCAGCAATTGAAA